>JAKPSO010000787.1 GCA_029571495.1 Pseudomonadota bacterium | reverse complement strand
TACGGCCGCCATGGCTCCAAAAAATGTGGCAACTGGCGCCCATTCAGATCCAACTGGATCCAGAGAAAGGGTTGAGTAAAGCAGCGGCGCTGGTGCAATGCACGCGACAGCCAATGCCCATCCGCGACTTGCAACGTACCGAGCGCTAAGGCCGCCCACCGCAAAGCCACCCAGGATGACTAAGCCCCAAACGAGAATTGCATGCGCCACTACTGATCCGCCCCCACCAAATCCCCGCGCGATTCGTCGCGTGAATTCGCGAGGCCTTTGAGGAATTGTGGTGTGATGTCACCCGTGACGTAGCAGCCGTCAAAGCAGGATGCGTCGAAATCTTCAATCGCAGGATGCCCCGCGCGAATAGCGCGTTTCATGCCATCGATCGTTTGATAGATCACGCGATCAGCGCTGATTTCGGTGGCGATCTGTTCGGTGGTTTTGCCGACTGCGATCAGCTCGGACGCGGTCGGCATGTCGATGCCGTACACGTTCGGGTAGATCACGGGTGGCGCGGCGCTTGCGAAGAACACTTTCTTCGCGCCGGCCTCGCGCGCCATCTGCACGATCTCGCGACTCGTGGTGCCGCGGACGATGGAGTCGTCGACCAGCAGTACGTTCTTGCCTTTGAATTCGCTGCCAATGGGATTTAGTTTTTGGCGCACGCTCTTCTTGCGCATCGCTTGCCCGGGCATGATGAACGTGCGACCAACGTAGCGATTTTTCACAAACCCTTCGCGATACGGGCGGCCGATTTTGAAGGCGAGTTCGAGCGCGCTCGGACGCGACGAATCGGGAATCGGCACCACGACATCAATGCATTCCCAATCGGGCAACTTCATGACTTCAAGCGCCAGCTCCGCGCCGAGCCGCACACGTGCGTCGTAAACGCTGATGCCGTCGATCACGGAATCGGGCCGCGCCAAGTACACATATTCAAAAATGCACGGCGTGAGCTTCGGGTTGTCCGCGCACTGCTTCGTGTGCAGGTGTCCTGCAAAGTCAATGAACAAAGCCTCGCCCGGCGCTACATCGCGCTCGAATTTAAAGCCGAGCACATCAAGCGCAACGGTTTCGCTGGCGACGGCAAATTCAGCGCCCGCCATCGTGTCGTTGCGACCAAAGACGAGCGGGCGAATACCGTGCGGATCACGAAACGCAACTAGCCCATAGCCCGCAATCATTGCGAGCACTGCATACGCGCCACGGCAACGTTGATGCACGCCGCGCACGGCCGTGAAAATTTTCTCCGGCGTGAGCTTCACGCCCTGAGCCGCGCGTTCAAGTTCGAGCGCGAACACGTTCAGCAACACTTCAGAGTCGCTATTGGTGTTGATGTGTCGCGCGTCAACGTTGAAGAGCTCGCGCTTGAGCGCTTCGCCGTTGGTGAGGTTGCCGTTGTGCGCGAGCGTAATGCCGAACGGTGAGTTCACATAGAAGGGCTGCGCTTCGTGCACACTCACCGCCGAGCCTGCCGTCGGGTAACGCGTGTGGCCGATGCCCGCGCTGCCGAGCAAGTCACGCATGTTCCTCGTACGGAAAATATCAAGCACCATGCCCTTGGCTTTGTGCATGTG
>JAKPSO010000782.1 GCA_029571495.1 Pseudomonadota bacterium | reverse complement strand
ATGCTTGAGAACCATGCCTTGCGTTCGACCGCGTTTCCCGGCAGCTTGGTCAAGCCCGTGACTGCTGTCGCCATGATGTTGGACGATCCGTACAGACGGCGCATCATGGCGCGTGAGGCTGCTGAATTTCGTCTGGATCTTGCTCGCTCGCGGAGCGCCGTGTTTCACCAGCGACTTTTTTGCGGTGAGAAGGGCTTTCAGAATTGTGATCGACCGGCAAATTTGTTACTCGCCGCCAAGATGTTCGGTTGGAGCCGACAGTGCGAAGACGGTGAGTGCGAATTACTCAGTCTAGTGGATGGAGCTGCGGCCAAACGCGAAGACGACACGGCACTCTATCTCCGGGTGCCCGCAGGACGGTTGGGCCTTGAGGCCATGCCAGCGCAGGATGGTACGGGTCTGACCTGGCGCGCCCCGAAATCGAGTTTCGCCGCTGAGTGGGCGCTCGAGTGCTCCCGTTCCTCCTGGGAGCATTGCCGTGGCGGCAGCGATAGTGCCACCGAGCTGCTAGCAGAGGCGTGGGGACAGGGCAACGCGCAAGTAAGCCCGGTGGGCGTCGCGGCAGCGTATGCACGTCTGGCACAGGCGGCAAACGGCGAAGCCAGAATTGGCATGCCCCATCTTCTGAAGGCACAGATCGGCGGCGGCAAAGTGACGCCAAAGGTCGAAGACGTGACGATTCCAGCAGATATGGCGAGGCTCATTGTGTCAGGACTCGCGCTTGGCCACTCGGAAGGGACTTCTCGGTCGGCGTGTTCAGCTGTTTTTGGTGGCGCTAACGCGTGCCAACGCATCGGTTTTCTGGCCGGCAAAACGGGAACGCCCACTTTTAATCACGATACGCTGTCCATTCAACGACGCGCGGTGCTTTGTGCCGCCAACGAGCAAGCGATTAGCTCAAGGCGAACGTCCAACCTTGCCGTAGCACCGTCGCAGCTGCGCACCAAGGCGCAGTGCGACGTCTTGCCCTACAAATGGTACGCTGGTCTTATTAAGTCCGCAGACACAAGGCGTTGGGACAAAGTGGTCGTTGTGTTGAGTGAACGGAACTGGAACAAGTCGACGGGTTTGGTCGATTCGCCGGGGGATCTCGGCCTCAACATCTCGGCGTGGGCAGCAATGCAGGTATTTAAGGCGGTAGCAAATGGCTCAACGAAATCCTAAGCGGGCAGGCCGGACGGTTGACGTTGCTATTCCTTGGCCAGCAGACTACCACGGCCCACTGGACGCGCGACTACTCAATCGAGTTCGAACGCCGATCTGGCAAACCTTTGTCCGACTTGCGCACGAGCACGGGTCAGATCCCTCGCGCGTGAGCCTTTATCTTCGTTGCTCGCACGTGCAGGCCGACGCAATGCGAAGAATGCTTCGGACTCAAATCGATCGCGTCACATGGCTTGCGGATTGGAGAGGACGTGCGGTGCGATGGCGGGTCATGATTCGCCCCCAGGATACCGAGTCCCAAGACCTGCGCACCATAGACGTCACGTTCGAATGGGAAACCTGAGAGGTGTTGCAGGCCCCCTTGGCTGCGCGCATAGGCGTCGCTCGTTCGCGACTGGTCGAGTCAAGATGTCATACGATCGCCACTACTTTGCGATGCTCGCTACGGTTGCCGTTGTTACGAGGACACGGTGCGACGCTCGTACGCGCCGTCAGCGATCGACGTCTAGGTGCTCGATGGTGATAAGGGTTTGGCTGGGTTGAGTGCCGCTATACATGGAGGGTCGTAAAATGGGATCCACAGGGTGAACAATATGTGTACGCCCCTACATTGCGCTTGGCCAAGGTGGAGCACAACGCCTATAACGTTGCTCAATCGAACATTGCGATCTTCCAGTTATCGCCAATGGGATCAACGCAGGGTTCGCTTGTGTTGTCCGGGCCCCCCTGGGGTTTTCTACGCCACTAGCGTCTCGTTGCGTGCGGTCTGTTGCGCTTTGAAAAAAAGCTCCATCTGCGGGTGGTTGGCTCTATTCGTGTCGCTTTCGGCGATAGACGCACTAGCTGCGCCGGTGGGCGGAGAGCCTACACCTAGACGTGTCGCGTTGCTAATCGGTAACGGCACGTATGAAACTGAAAAACCGCTCATAAACCCTGTGAATGATGCCAATGCAATCGCAGGAGTGTTGCGTAACGATCTCGGGTTCAGCGACGTCAAGGTGATGCACAACGTTCGTCGACGGGATTTGATTGATGCGGTTGCACGCTTCGGTGATGCGGCGCGTGGTGCCGATGCTGCCGTTTTTTATTTCTCAGGTCACGGGCAACAGCAGGCA
>JAKPSO010000778.1 GCA_029571495.1 Pseudomonadota bacterium | reverse complement strand
CTACCTTGCCTTCTTCCTGATTCGCGACGGCAACGCACTCTCGCGTGCGCTGCGCGAGGCGATACCGTTGGCACCGGCACACAAGAATGAGCTCTTCGTAAAGTTCGGCACGGTGATCCGTGCGACGGTGAAGGGCAATTTGTTGGTAGCAGCGATTCAGGGCGCGTTGGGCGGCCTCGCGTTCTGGACGTTGGGCGTGACGGGAGCTTTACTGTGCGCCGTGTTGATGGCATTTTTGTCTCTGCTGCCCGCAGTAGGCGCCGGCCTCGTGTGGGTGCCCGTAGCCCTTTACTTTTTCGCGAATGGCGCGCTCTGGGAGGCTGTTGCGCTCACGTTGTGGGGCGTGTTTGTCATCGGCCTCATCGACAATTTGTTGCGACCGATGTTGGTAGGCAAGGACACGCGGATGCCTGATTACGTGGTGATGATCACAACGCTCGGCGGTATGGCCGTATTCGGGATTAACGGCTTTGTTATTGGACCCGTCATCGCGGCCATGTTCATTGCTGTTTGGCACATCGATGCGGTAGTGCGTCGCGCGGCGCTCGAGACCGACTAACCGCCGGGCCGCGCCACCACCACGCTGCCCAGCGTTTGGTGCTTAGCGCTAAGTAGAGCGCGCTCCACGCGATCCAGCGCCGCAGCGAACGTGTCGCTAGCGGGTACAGGCGTCGCACCGAGTGCGGCGCTGATGGTACGCCCTTCGGCCGCTGCGCATGGCACGGGCAACTGTGTGATGGTCTGGTGCAGCTTCTCCGCGGTCGCGGAAGCAACGATGGCCGACATGCCGGGCAACCAAACGAGAAATTTTGTATCGTCCCAACGCGCGACCATGTCCGATTTGCGCACATTGGCGAGAAGTGTCTGCGCGACTTGCTTGAGCGCCAAATCGCCGACCATGTACCCAAAGCGATCGCTCATCGCCTCGAACGAATCAAGGTCAACGAGCAGCAACAAGCCGCGCGTTGCGTGCTCGCTCTGCGCGCTCCACTCATGCTCCAACCATTGCCGACAGTGACGGCGGTTGACTAAACCCGTCACCGAGTCGGACGCCGTCGCCGGCGGGCGCTTTACTTGGTTGCGCGCATAGGCGAGGACCGTATGCAGCAGCCTTGCGACGGCGTCGAAGAGGCCAGTGCCCATGGTCTCGAAGTAATTGGCACGTGTTGCGTAGAAGGCGATCAAACCCCGCTCATCAACATCACTCGAGATTGGTGCAACGAGCATGCTGCGCGCGCCATACTTCGACGCAGCCTCACGAATCGACGCGTGCATCGAATTCGTCGAAAGCTCGATGGTTTGCGTGCGCAGACCGCCTGGAGGTGGCGCACCCATCGGGAATATGAGTTCGCCGTCGACCATAAATGTGCGCGAGTGTGATAGCGCAGCACCCACCGCAACTTGCGGTTGCACCACTTCCGCCCGCGGATCTCCAAACCACACCCATGCCAAGCAGATGCTCGGCGAAGCATTGACAATGCCGTCGCAAAAGGCGCGCGCGACGGCCTCCGACTGCGGCGTGCCGATAAGCTTCTCCGCAGCGCGCAGCATTGCCTCGCTGATAAAAGTCTGCTCCGCAAGGGTCGTCACGCTGCTTGAGTTCGCTGCGGGTTCGGGCCTCTGGAATAACTTGAACATATGAGCGCTTTCCCAAGCGACGCCCAATCGGCGGGTCACTCGGCAGGTAATAACATTTATTAATGCCTATTTTACCCGAAACTATCAGAATGTTCTTACGTTTGCAGACTCCCCAAACTTCTTTCCGACCGGTGGCTATTCCGGTGCCCCCAGCTGCGCGAACGGCAACTCCTGCTTCACCAAAATGACCGTACAAGGTGCCTCCATTGCGACCTTGATCGGAATCGTCGGAATAAAAGGTTGCAGCTTGAGACCGTGCGTCGCTGCACCGAGCACCATAACGTTGACGCAGTTCCCGCGCGCATACGCCAACAATGCATCAGCGGGGTCGCCCGATTCGATCACGTGAAACGAGGCTTGGTGCGAACCCATCTCGATACCCTGCGCCCACTGCTTGAGCATTTCGAGGTAGCGCGAGTGCACACGCGATTCGCTCTTTTCCTTGTCGGTCGAACTCGTCTCTGACGACGAAATCACCGTAACGCAAGCCAGTCGTGCACCAGGACGCGTGCCGAGTGAACGGTTCACCGCGACGCGCAACGAATACAGCGTCGCGTCGGTCACGTCTTTGTTCGGTACCGCAACCATCACGATCGGCACCTGATCGATTTGTTCGGTCGGCAGTGGACTCGGCTTGTACGACATGCCCGCCGCTTTGATCCAACGCTTGAAATGCACGCGAAACGAAGTGCCTTCGGTCTGCGTGCCGCGAGCGGTGACTTTGATTTGTTCTGGGTTGCTCAGCTCGACCGCAAGATGCGCCGCCGACGGGTAGCGCTGCGCCGCTTCAGGGGCGAGGCAACGCAAAATGACCTCTTGCAACCACGGCGGCAGGTCCGGACGGTAGCGACGCGGCGGTGGTGGGTCCATCCACAAACGTTGCCGCAAGCCACCGGTCGTTGACGGGGCGCCGAATGGCAATTCGCCCGTCGCCAACTCGTAGAGCATCACGCCAATCGCAAAGATGTCGCTACGTGGATCGCCGCGGACGCCGACGACTTGTTCCGGTGCCATCCAAACGGGCGAACCGATCGCTTTGCGCAATTCTTCTGCGAGCAAATCCGGGAAATGGCCGTGGTAACTCAGGCCGAAGTCGAGTAGCAACGCGGATCCGTCCTCGCGAATCAGTACATTGGCGGGCTTCATGTCTTGATGCACAACGTTTTGCCGATGCAGGCTATGGGTGGCCTTCGCCACCGCAACGCCGAGCTTGGCAATCGTTTCAGGCGATGGACGCTCGCCGGTTTCCTTGGCTTGTTCGAGCCAATGGTCAAGCGGCTTCGCCACAACGTATTCCATGACCAAATACGGTACGCGGGTCAGGTCGCCTGCCGCCACAAACCGCGGCATGTGCGGCCCCGTAAGCACTTGCAAAATTTCCTGTTCGACCTCGAAGCCGACGATGTTCTCGGCACCATCGCCCGCCGTCATGCGAGGTACTTTCATCGCCATCGGGAAGCCCGGGTCGGCAACGCCGTTGGCGTATTTCACCTTGTAGATGTGGGCCATCCCGCCCGAATGCACACAGTCCTCTATGACAAATCCGTCGAGCGTTTCGCCCGGCTCCAGTAACTTCATTGGCCCCTCAATAGTCGATCTGCAAAAAATGGTGGCAAGCCCGCCGCGCGGATTGCGTCGGCGGCCGCGCCGTAGTCGTATGGCACACGCGCAAAAGTGAGTTGTGCCTTGGTCCGATCAAACAATGCGTACATCGCGTCGGTACGGCCATCACGCGGCTGACCCACCGAACCGATCGTCGCGATCCAGCGCCGATGCGCGGGCACTGGAATCGCCGCGCCTGCGGTGGGCTCAAACGCGAGCAACCCGCGTCCAGTACCGTGGTAATAAAGGGTCTGTCGGTGCACATGGCCGCCAAACACGTAGCGCACATCGTCGCTAATCTTCGAGGCGCCATCCAAGCTCTGCGAGGCACTGCGTTCGTCACGCACGTAATGCCAACGATCAGGCGCATCGGCGCTGGCGTGCACGAGAAGCACCGAGCCATCCCGCCATGTGTATGGCCGCGATGAGAGAAACAAGCGTTGCGCGGGGCTCAATTGGTCGTGCGTCCACGCCGCAGTCATCTCGCCCAACACGTCACTCGGCGCCGTCGGTGGGTGGCACGCCAATGCATCATGATTACCAATGAGCGCGACCGCGCCTTCATCCACCATCGCCATAATCTTGTCGACGACTTCGCTCGGATTTGCGCCATACCCAACGTAGTCGCCAACGAAAGCAAATTGCGTTGCGCCGCGAAGGCGGGCGTCACTGATGCACGCGTTGAGAGCTTGTATGTTGGAATGAATATCTGAAAGCAATGCGAGTTTCACGGTGAGCCTCCTATTCTCATAGCGATAATACGCGCAGCTGCCACCGCATTGCACCCCTTTGATTCACGTCAACCCGGGGCAAGCGACAGGAGCTATCTTGTTTGTTCCGTATCGCCCCTTGGTTTTTCTTCAACATGTCCAAAAAAGCTCGGTCTCATCGCATACTCGTTCGCCAAGGTTTGCTCTACTCGCTCGGCATTTCGATGTTGATCTTATTCGTCGGCGGCTTTGGCTTTTGGGTGCTTGACCCGCGTGTACACACGCTCTCCGACGGGCTTTGGCTCGCGTTCACCACGGCAGCGACGGTGGGCTACGGCGATATGGTTCCATCGACGCATGCCTCGCGCGCCTTTGCCGTGGTTGTCGTGCTCTTGGGCCTGGCGGTGCTCTCGCTGGTGACGGCTTCCGTAGCCGCGCTCATCGTCGAGAAAGACGTGGGTGAGGAAGAACGCGCTATCGAGCGCGAACTCATGCACGAGATCCGCGCGGTGCGCAACGAGCTTGCAGCATTGCGCGCCGAAATCGCGAGCGGCAAAACCGCTCCGCCCGCTTAGCGCTCGCGCGCTTCTAGTCTGTCGCGGGAACGCTCGGTGAGGTTTTCTCGCCGCGTTCGTACACCACATGCGCACGGCCGACGATGAGGCTGTCGATTTTGCCGATCGCCTTTGTGTCTTTGCTCGTGTACGGAAGCTTCGATAGAACGTAGCGCATGGCGTTGAGGCGTGCGCGTTTTTTGCAATCGCTCTTGATCACCGTCCACGGCGAGTCTGCGGTGTCCGTTTCGAAGAACATCGACTCTTTGGCGCGCGTGTAGTCGTCCCATTTGTCGAGCGACGCTTTATCAATCGGCGAGAGCTTCCACTGCTTGAGTGGATGGTTCTCACGCTCTTTGAAGCGACGGCGTTGCTCTTTGCGGCTCACTGAGAACCAGAACTTGAAGAGGTGTACGCCGCTTCGCACAAGATGGCGCTCGAAGTCCGGCGTCTGCCGCATGAATTCTTCGTATTGTTCGTTCGTACAAAAACCCATCACGCGCTCAACACCTGCGCGGTTGTACCAAGAACGATCGAACAACACGATCTCACCCGCTGTGGGCAGATGTTGGACGTAACGTTGGAAATACCACTGTCCTTGTTCGGTCGGCGTGGGCTTTTCGAGCGCGACAACGCGCGCGCCGCGAGGATTCAAGTGCTCCATCATGCGCTTGATCGTGCCACCCTTACCAGCCGCGTCGCGGCCCTCGAACAAAATCACTACGCGTTGGCCGGTAGCCTTCACCCACGCCTGAAGCTTCAAGAGCTCCACTTGCAACTGATACTTTTGCCGCTCATAATTGCGACGAAGCATCAAGTTTTTGTAGGGATACCCACCGTCGCGCCAGTTCTCGGCAAGCTCCTCGTCCGGGTTCAGCTTCGCGAATTTGCCACCATCGCGTTCCGAGCCCATGAGCCGCTTCTGAATCGCTGCGAGGTCATCGCTTGATGCACCCTCCAACAACGCACGCAGCGCTTTGGCCTTTTCCGCGCCTTTTTGTTCGGAATCAAGCACCGACTTCAGCGCCGACATCTCCGTAAGTTCGGCGCCCTTCGCGGCTTCGCGTGCGGTGAATTTCGCAAGTGCTTCAGGCGCCAAATCGGGCGCGGTATCGCCTTGCTCCGCGCGGCGTGCGACACGTTTGCTCGGTGCGACGACTTTGCTGTTACGTGCCTTTGCGGCGCTGGTGGCGACCGCTGGGGCGCGGCTCTTGGCTTGACTACGGGTGATGCTCTTAGCGGCCATGCGCTCTCCAAATTCAATGACAGAACCAACCAGTTTACTACCGTGTGTAGGCCGGGTAATTGATGTGAATCAAATGGGCGCGGCAAACGCCGCGCAGTGACACGCGATCAGGCTTGTCTGAAGAAAAGCGACGCGTCGCCCCACAAGTGCCACGCGCCGGGCCGTCGACGAATCATCGACTCCAACTCATCAACGAACGCTTGCAGCACGAGCTCATGCTGCTCGCCAATGACTTGGCGCACATGCATGGTCGGTCGCATCGTCGCGCGATCCCATTCCGCGCGGAACAGATAGATCGGCTTTTTCTGGCGCAGCGCCAGTTCAACCAAACTCGGTGGAAACCACGCGGGGCGATCAAAGAACTCGACCTCGCAAGTACGATCCACGAGCGGAGGCGGTACATCGGCCATTGCGATGAGCGACACGCCGTTGCGCCAATTGCGAATGACTTGCCACGACACGCCTTCGGTGTTCGTGAAAAGTTGCGGCACACCCAGCAACCGGCCGATCGTATTCACGCGCCAATGCGTCACGCGATGCATCAGTCGTGCGATCCACTGCCGCGGTTTCTCTGAATCCCAAAACAAAATCGCTGTCGGCAGTTTCCGTTCGCGCAAAAACGCCGCGATCCACCAACTGCCACCGAAGTGGTAGCCCAAATAAAACCCCTGCTCAAACACGCCATCGTTTTTGGCGTCGAGCACGATGCGTTTGTCGTACCAGCGCGTGCCCCACAACTTGTAGAGCCACATATCGGCGTGATCCACCAAGCGTGTGAAGCGATGATCCGCAACGGCAGCGTGCACTTCGTCATCGGTGAGATCGGGCAGCAACGAGCGAATGTGTTGCCGTACCGCGTCGGCCTCGTTGCGATAGAGCCGCGTGCTGCGACACACCGCGTTGGCGATGGTGCGACGCAGCGGCGGCAACGCGGCGAACAGGAACGGCACGATCTGCGTGTCGCGCAGCCGCTCCCACGTTGTCGTCGGCCCGGTCTTCGTTGCACCCATCGACACCAGCGCTGTGCCTACCAGCACCAACACCATTCCGGTGATCATGTTGAACGTGATCGGTTCGGACAAGATCAGCCAACCCCAAAACGCCGCGAACACCGGAAACAAAAACGCAACCGACGAAGCGCGCTGCGGGCCGATGGTTTTGATCAAGTGGAAGAACAGTCCGTAGCCCGCCACCGTACAAAACACCGAGAGCGCGAGCACCGCGCCCCAGGCCTTCACCGATGGCAACGTCTCCGGCGCGAAAAAGAGTCCCGGCGCGAGAAGCCACATCATCGCGCCCCACAACATACCGGCGGCTCCCGGCAAACCTGATTCGCCCGTCAAGTAACGCTGAATCAAGAACGACGCTGCCGCGTACAGGCTCGCCGAGAGCACGGCCGCCGCCATACCCGCGATCACCATCGGCGTCAGGGCCACGCTCTGCAATCCCACGAGCACGAACACACCGGCAAACGCGAACACAATGCCGATCCACTTTAATGCGCCAAGCGGTTGCTTAAACCACAGCCACGCAATCAGCGCGCTCCACACTGGCGTCGTCGAATTCGCGATGGCGCTGTAGCCCGCGGGGATGTGCTTCGCGGCGAAGCTGTACGCGATGAAAGGCAGCGCCGTATTGATCGCGCCGATGGCGACGTAGGTCTTCCAGCGAGCGCGAAAGTGAATCGACTGTCGCAGCGCCGCCACGATTCCGAGCATGATGATCGCGGCCATGCCAACGCGCGCAAGCGCCATCGAAAACGCGCCGAATTCCGGCACCGCGACGCGCATGAACATGAACGCCGCGCCCCACAGCGCACCGAGCAAGAGGATTTGTAGAAACGAAGACGATTTCACGCGTGCTCACTCGTACGTGAGGCCAACAGCTTTTCGCATCCGAGGACCAAGTGGCGGTCGCTTAATGGAGAAAACGCGTAAAGTCGACTAATGGGCAAATTGACGCTTAGTCCAATAAGAATAGTCGTTCGCGCAAAAAGCTGTTGCGCAGCAAAATCGATGAAGGGCATACGTAAGCGTAGCGGATGCTCGCGCTGCGTTCGCTCCAACGCCACAAATCAACGCCACAAATGATGCGACGCGCGTCATCGCAACGTCGCCTGCGCCAGAATGCAACGCAAGCGCCGCAACGCTGATTCGCGGCGCACCTCAGATCAACGCAAGGAGCTCTTCATGGCGCGCATTCACACCCATTGGTTCTCGCTGTTGCTCGGTGCGGTCTCATTGCTCGTTGCTGCGCCGAGTGTCGCCGCGGACGAGCATTGGGTCACCACGTGGGCGGCGTCGGTGCAGGGCCCGTATCCAACCGGAAACCCGTCGGCGCAGCCCAACCTTTCGCTCGCATTCCCCGCGCCAGAAATCGGCGCGCGCGATCAGTCGTTTCGGCTCATCATGAAGCCCGAAATCTGGGGCGACAAAGCGCGCGTGCGTTTCTCGAATGCGCTCGGCACGCAAGCCGTCACCTTCGACGGCGCGCATGTGGGATTGCAATGGTCTGGCTCCGCGCTGATCCCCGGCAGCAATCAAGCGATTTCGTTTCGCGGCCAGCGCAGCGTGACCGTACCCGCGGGCGAATCGGTGTGGAGCGATGCGGTGGCGCTGCCGTTCACGGCGGGCGCGGATCTACGCGGGCGCAAACTCGCGGTGAGTTTTCACGTGGCGGGCAGTAGCGGCCCGATGACGTGGCACGCCAAAGCACTGCAATCGTCGTACGTCACTCGCCCAGGCGCAGGCGCGCAAGGGCACGTTGAGCGCGAAGACGCATTTCCTTTTGCTACAGCGTCTTGGTATTTCGTGGACGCGATTGACATGACGGCACCGAAGTCCACTGGCGCCATCGTCGCGTTCGGCGATTCAATCACCGACGGCACCGCGTCGACCATGAACGGCGACGACCGTTGGCCCGATGTGCTCGGGCGCAGACTCAACGCGCGCAGCAACGGCGCACTGCAATGGTCTGTGGTGAACGCGGGCATCGACGGCAATCAAGTCATCGGCCCGGCGGAGTATTCACCGCAAAAGCCATTCCCCGGCGGCCCGTCGGCGCTCTCGCGCCTAGAGCGCGACGTGCTCACGCTCTCCGGTGTCAAAGCCGTGATTTGGCTTGAAGGCACCAACGACTTTAGCAAGAACGGCAACGCCGAAGCCGACGCCGTCATCGCCGGCATGCGCGAAGGCGTGGCGCGGCTGCGCGCGAAAATTCCCGGCGTCAAAGTAATCGGCGCAACGCTCACCTCCGCGCTCGGCAGCACCAGCGCCGCGCACGGCTTTGCGCTGCAAGACGAAAAGCGCAAAAAGCTCAACGACTTCATCCGCACGAGCGGCGTGTTCGATGGCGTTGCCGATTTTGATCGCGCCACCACCGACGCTCAAACTGGCGGCATGAAAGCCGAATTCGTTCCCGACAACACCATCGGTAGCGCGGGCGACAAGCTGCATCCCAATCGCCTCGGCTATCAGGCGATGGGCATGGCGATTGATCTCTCGTTGTTCGACGCCGCGACGAAGCGCGCACCGTAAACGCATGCGCAGCACGCGCTGCGTATCGTTACTTGATAAACCGAATCTGCGCGTTGATGCGCTCCAGAATTGGTTTTTTCTTCGCGTTAAACACCGCTTTGTTTTCTTCGATCAGATTGCGGCCCTTGGTATCAATCGAAATGATGAGCGGGCCGAATTCCTTCACGCGGTTAACCCACAGCGTTTCCGGCATCCCCAAGTCGGTCCACTCAGCCGCTTCGATTTTTTCGACCTTGGTTGCAGCGAGCACCGCGCAGCCGCCGGGGAAAATCGCGTGCACAGCTTTGTTTTCAACGCAGCCTTCTTGCGTCTCGATGCCCATGCCGCCTTTGCCGACGATGAGCTTGACGCCGGTTTGTTTAATGAACTCCTTCTCAAACTTTTCCATGCGCATGCTGGTCGTCGGGCCGATCGACACCATCTCGTATTCGCCGTCTGCCTTCTGGCGAACGATAGGCCCCGCGTGAAAAATCGCACCGCCTTTTAAGTCCACGGGCAACTCGCGGCCGAGCTCAATGAGGCGACGATGCGCCACGTCGCGGCAGGTGACGAGCATACCCGTGAGATACACCACATCGCCCACATTGAGTGACTCTAGGTCTTCGTCTTTGATCGGGGTGGTGAGCACTTTAATCACAGCGAAAATCCTTTGTGCGAAATCACTTCATACGACATGTCGGCATTGATCTTGATCTTGCCGCGACGATGCGCCCAACAGCCCGTCGACACCGCCACACCAATCGTTGATGGATGCCGCGCCGACGATTCGATGTTCACACCCATCACACTCGCGTTGCCCGTGAGCCCTTGCGGCCCAAGCCCGAGCTCATTCAAACCATCCGCCAACAGTTCTTCCATGAGCGCCGCGTTGTCGTTCGGATGGCGCGACGTGACAGGACGAAGAATCGCTTTCTTCGACAGCCGCGCGGCAGTCTCGGCCGACGTGGACACGCCAACGCCCACCAACAGCGGCGGACAGGCGTTCACGCCGCGCGACGTGATCACGTCAAACACAAACTCAGCCACGCCTTCGTAGCCTTGACCGGGCATCAGCACTTTCGCCGCGCCGGGCAGCGTGCAGCCGCCGCCGGCCATGTACACGTCGATGATCACGCTGTCGTCGTTGGGCACGATCTCCCAATCCAGCCACGGAATTTTTGAGCCTGTGTTGGTGCCGGTGTTTTTCTCTTCAAACGTCTCGACAGCGTTGTGACGCAGCGGGCCGTCTTTGGTCGCGCCTAGCGTTGCGTTGAGAAGAATTTCCTCAAGTTCGCCGAGCAGCGGAAACTTCGCGCCCGCCGTCAAAAAATATTGAATCACGCCCGTGTCCTGGCAGCTGGGGCGATCCAGTTTGTCCGCCGCCTCCTGATTTTGGCGCATGGATTCATACACTTCTTTCGCAAGAAAATTCACTTCCTTGCTGCGAAGTTCGCCCAATTTTTCGGTGACGTCTGTTGGCAATCGTTTGCCAATGTACGACGTAAATTTCGACATGACGTGGGTCAGGTCCGCGACTGCTGCTTCTTTATTCACACAAAACTCCCGTGTGGTGAACCGTAACGGTTATCAATTGATGGTGACTTTACCCGCTTTGACGAGGCTCGCGAATTTCTCGGTTTCCTCTTTGATCTGCTTTGCCATTTCCTCGGGCTTGTTGCCGACAGGCTCGGCTCCGATGTCAAACATTTGTTTCTTGAATTCAGACGACTGAATGATCTTCGTGATCTCGGTGCTAAGCCGCGTCATCACGTCTTTCGGTGTCGCCACGGGCGCAAGCAGTCCGAACCACGTGCCAATCGCGATGCCGGGAATGCCCGCCTCTTGCATGGTCGGCACATCCGGCAACGACGACGAGCGCTTGGCCGTCGTTACGGCTAACGGCTTTAACTTGCCATCCTTGATAAATGGCAGTACCGGCGTGATGGTGTCGAACGACATCTCCACTTGTCCGCCGATCAGATCGGTCGTCAGCGGTGCGCTGCCTTTGTACGGTACGTGCAATATCTCAGCGCCGGTCACCATTTGAAATTGCGTGCCGATCAGGTGCTGCGCGGTGCCGTTACCGTTCGAGCCGTACGAGAGCTTTCCCGGCGCGGCTTTCGCGGCGGCGGCAACGTCCTTTGCGGTGGTGTACGGGGCTTTTGCGTTGACGACCAACACGTTTGGCACCAACGCCACGGTCGTGATCGGCGCGAAGTCTTTCTCGAAGCTATACGGCAATTTCTTGTAAACGCTTGTGGCGATGGTGTGATGCACCGCGCCCATGAGCAACGTGTGGCCGTCGGCAGGTGCCTTGGCGACATAGGCCGCGCCAAGCGTTGCGCCCGCGCCCGCCTTGTTGTCGACAATCACCGTTTGACCCAGCGCCGCGCCGAGCTTGATCGCGACCGCACGCGCTAACACGTCGGTGGTGCCGCCGGCCGGAAACGGTACGACGATGGTGAGCGTCTTGCTGGGCCACGCTTGCGCCGTCGCAGCGGCGCAAGCGACACTTAACGCGGCGACAAGCAGCCCCTTTGCGCACTGATGAAACATGTTTTCTCCTCTTTTCGATATCTGACAACCGCGGTCGTCAGTGGTGGCGATGACGAACATTAAGACGTCACGACACTTAAGAACCAACGTGAAAGTAAAATTATTGTTAACTGCAATTCAATAATGGCTTTCTTAGCTCGCTATGGCGCAAGGCATACAACCCGCAGACCTCGGCTTCTTTTCAACGCTCGTCGCGTCGGGTAGCTTGAGCGCCGCCGCACGCGAACTGGGCGTGACCACGGCGGCAGTCAGTAAGCGCCTCGCGCAGATGGAGGCGCGTCTGCACATGGCGCTTGTCAACCGCACGACCCGTCGCATGAGTCTCACGCCCGAGGGCGAAACGTATGTGCTGCATGCGCGAAAAATATTGAGTGACATGGATGACATGGAGCATGTGCTGCGCGGCGCGACTGCTGCACCGAAAGGTTTGTTGCGCGTAAATGCCACGTTGGGGTTTGGCCGCACGCAAATCGCGCCGCTTATTTCTGCGTATGTCAAGAAGTACCCGCAGGTGGATATTCAGTTGCAGCTTTCTGTCAATCCGCCACCGATTACCGAGGACTCGTTTGATCTGTGTTTTCGCTTCGGTCACCCACCAGACTCGCGCGCAATTGCGCGGTTTGTCGCGACCAATCGCCGCATCGTGGTTGCTGCGCCTACCTACCTCAAGAAATTCGGCACACCCAAAACGCCAAGCGAGCTCACCAAGCACAATTGCATCGGCATTCGCCAAGGTGACGAGGCATACGGATTGTGGCGCTTTGCAACGGGCGCTTCGAAATCCAAAAACAGCACCGCCAGTAACGTGAAGATTCGTGGCAACCTCACGACCAACGATGGCGAAATCGCCGTGAACTGGGCGCTCGACGGCCACGGCATTTTGATGCGCGCGGAATGGGACGTGGCGCGCTATCTAAAAACCGGGCGGCTAGTGCACATCCTGCAAAATTTCCACACGCCCGACGCCGACATTTACGCGGTGTACGCGCAGCGCCACGCCGCATCAGTGCGCGTGAAATCGCTGGTAGATTTCGTGACAAGCGCCGTGCAACGCGCGACTCGATAGGCACGATTAAAGAGACGATTTGTAGCGCCAACCGGCCGCAGAGAAGACACTTGCTGACTTAACGCTAACGTCGCCCCTGCTCCCCGATTTCACCCTGAACGCATACCGATGGCAAACACTCCAAAAGACGACACGAAGAAACCCGAAACCACCGCAACGGGCATGCGAAAGGGCCTCACGAGTTATGGCGATCAAGGCTTTTCACTGTTTCTTCGCAAGGCATTCATCAAAGGCGCGGGCTACAGCGACAAAGCACTCGACCGCCCAGTGATCGGCATCGCCAACACGGGGAGCGCCTACAACCCGTGCCACGGAAATGCGCCGCAGCTCATCGAGGCCGTGAAGCGCGGCGTGATGCTCGCGGGTGGGCTGCCGATGGACTTTCCGACGAT
>JAKPSO010000767.1 GCA_029571495.1 Pseudomonadota bacterium | reverse complement strand
CGCATCGGCCTACTACTCGCCTTCCCGGCGATTTATTTGGTGTTGGTGGGGACGGGGACTTAGGCGGCGCCGTCGGGGATACGTCGCAACCGAGCGAAGCGAAATCCTTCCGGATTTCGCGGCAGAAGGTGAATGAACCGTGTTCGGCGATCAGGCAGACTAAGGACACGCACCGCGAATTTACGCGCTTTTTCGTAGTGCGCATCGCGAACGCAAATTGGTCACCTAGGCCGCCACCGAGTCAGAGCTACTTCGCGGCCTGCGTTCGCGTCAAGACCGTAACCGATCGCAAGACCGGAAGACCTAGAACCTTGCCAACTTCATACCTTTCAACCACTTGCTCGCTCGCTCCCAACCAGATTTTTGCGACTGTATCGCGAACATTTTCTAAGTACGCGGGGAGCAGCACTTTGGGGACGCTCAAGTAGTCTCGTCGGTAGTGGATCATGCTCGACAGAAAAATGCATTTCTCGTTAGCAATGAAGTGTGCGTCGAAATCAAGTTGACTAAATCGTTCATCGCGTTCAACGCTCAAAAAATCTCCAAATATCGCGACTTCGTTTTGCTTGACGACAAATTGCTTCAACTCTGCCAACGTGACCCACTCGCCATCAACTTGGTAAACGGGAAGATCGCGAGCTGGCACCAGCGCATGCATGAGAACCATCTGATCCTCATCCAACTCGTGTTGGAATTTATCCAAGTAACGGTTGGCCCAATCTCCCCACAAGCCGACTTCTAAGTCACGCGAAGCGGCTTCGGTCCGCGCGACATTGGCGGGTGCGGGTACTTCGTACACCCCTATGAACGAGTGCGAGAAACCACAAAGAGTGCCCCGAAAAGTTTGTAGAAGCAACGGAATGTCAGTCCACGCCGAGTCCAGTCCAACGCGCCCCACAACCGTTCCACACGTGTCTGTAATCGGCAACAAATTTACATCGCCAGACACGCCTATGCGGCGGAGCAACAATTCGTTTGAGATGGTTTGCCAATCGAACGCGTTCACAACTTTTGCCGAACCGGACGCGGAAGTCACTCTAATGTCAACGGGGCTGCACGGCACTAGGAACGCCACCACGTCGCCCAAAATTTTCCGGATGGTCTCGTCCGCAGACAGTTCTATCGTTTCGATATGAAGCCATTGCTCCTTCGCCAAAGAAGTGTGCGGGTGAATTCCTCGACTCAGTACGTGATCTAGTTTGGCGAGAGAAATATTGACTCGAACCGTCGTACCACATGATTCGCTCAGGCCGTGCCCCGACGTCTCCATTAGAACCGGACGGTCGCGCAATCCGCGATTGAACTCGAGCGTGTGTGAGTCATCAATGGAATAAGCCGCGCGCGATTGAACCGTCACTTGCTCCGAAAGCATGAATACGGAAAAGAAACCGATCCCGAACTGGCCGCCCGATCGAAAGCCTGACTCAGTGAGCCCGGGGAGGTGTTCTCGAACTTCGTCGCTGCCCCATAGCGAATAACCAAAATCGAGCAACACGTTCGTCAAGACGTGCTTTGACATCCCAATGCCGTTGTCAGAAACGCGAAGGCAGAACTCTTGGTCGTTGATGCGATCGAGCCCCACCTCAATTTCGCCGTCAAGCTTGCCCAATCCGCCCATGGCACGTCTGGCTTGAATTGCATCTATTGCGTTTTGAAGCAACTCGCGAAGGGCATACTCCGGGTGATCGCCGTACAGTTTTTCACCACCAAGCATCTCAATGATTCGGTTGATATTGCCGATCTTGGGCGACACGTCCACTGGTTCCCACCCGAGAGGACGCGCCGCGTACAGAGCAAACGATTGTGCCGATTCTGCGCCAAGCACCGATGCCGCACGGAATTGTTTCCGACCACTATCGCGAAGAAAGCCATTAGCATGCCTAAGTTCGCGATCAATCATCTGAGCGGTATCGAAAGCCAGCCACCAGGCGTCGCGCTCATGCACTGCAAAGCTGGATGTTGCAGATAACTGTAGGTTTCCCATCGCAGTACACCGCGGCTGCCCGAACTTCGACTGAAATCTCCAATGCCTCTCGGAAATTTCCGTCGGACGCTTCAGCGCAAAAAGAAACCACGGAGCCCGGCCGTTATCAATGTGCGCAGCATCAGCGGTTCGCAACATGAACGCGATCTTCATTGGATCGACCGTCCATTCAGTCGGAAGGTAGGCAGGCGGTGGGAACGGTTCATGGTTGAACTCTGACGCTACACGTTGCGCCGCCCAATGGTGACTTTCGGCAATTCGACCGATCAGTTCGCCGTAGTAGTTTCGCAACTCAGCGTCTTCCAGTAGGAACTGGGCAGCCGTATCGCTCGGCGTGCGCCACTCCGCAAATGGCAGCTTTGCCGCCTGCGTCGCATGCACGTGTCGCAACACCTGAAACAACGCGGCACGCTCTTCGTCGGAGCCCGCCGCTGGCTCATTTCGATTGAAGCGCTGGGCAATGAGATCTCGCCAATGCTGCGTTTGTTTGATCTCGGTCTTTCCTCCAGGGTAAGCGGCGATTGCGTGCGCCGAGTCATGCAACAAAACAGCTCCGCCGAAGACAAACGCTTCTGCTGGCGTCAGCACGTAATTCGGCCCTGTGATTTGGTCCGCTACACGCCAAAGGGCGTCAAGATGCGTGATGTCGTGAACCGTCAGCCCCGGAAGCTCTGGACCGATGAACGAAACCAAATGCTCGACACGTTCACGAAACTTGAGAAACGCGCCGCGCAATCGGTCACGAGCAGCTTTCTGGTCATCCTTCTTGCGTTCCGCAAGCGTACTTTTCCAGAGATGGGTTTGTTCATACGGGTTCGTCATCTTGCGCTCGCCAACGGGTCTCTCAGCCAATGTGGCGCAAGCTTAGCGAAACTTCTGTCGTTCTCATCCATGAACGCGCATTGAGACCGTTCCAAAGGTCGGCAAAGCTACGAATTGCAACGGTTAGGTCATCGTAAGCGACGGTAGCTAAGACTGGCGGTCGCGCGACAACGCGCGATGCGCAACGATTCATTCAAACTCATACCGAACCGAAGTCACCCGCCCGCGCCAATACGGCTCTGCGCTTTCGGGTAGTACCCACGCGACTTCGCCTTGTTGCGGCACGCGCATGCCGTCGCGCTCCGCGTAGTCCCAGAAGCGGCCTTGCCACGGCGCGTTGCTCATGACGCCGTTGATAAGACGACCACGGGCTTCGGCGCGGATGCTGGTGATGAGGTCGTCGACACCGAAGCGCACGAGCAGCCTCGCGCTGGTGTCGCCGTCGCTGATCGTGAGCGTGGCGGCGTGGTCGTCGACGGCAGTCCACGTTGCGCCTTGGCTTGGCAGCATGCGTGTCGGGTACCACGCGCATTCGGCGACGAAGCGCATAAATTCGCCTTGCGCGGCTTCTTTGGTGCCGCGCTGGTCGGCGACTGTGAACGCGCCGAGCAGCGCCGCGTGCAGGATGCCCTCGCCCGCGATGTAGGCGTCGTGCACGTATGCGTTGACTCCGGGGAACATGGCGATGGACGCGTTCCAATCGAAGCTCGCCCGCTGCGCAATGACGCGCTGGTTTGACGTGAATGGGCTCCATTTTTCGGTGTCGTCGCTCATGCGCATTGCGCCGGTGATCTCGATGTCGACGGCCGCGACCATTGGTTGGCCCGGGCTAAGGGCGGCGCGAAAGTAGCGCTGTACTGGTACGGGCAACGTGTCGAGCTCTCTCACGTCGTACGTCCGCACGGCGTGCGCACGCCTCGCGGCCAGCATCCGCGCGCGCATGGCGTCGGTCTCAGTCTTCCAGCGGTAACTGCCGTAGGCGTACACCGCGAGCGCGCCGAACACGAGCAACGCAAACGTCACAAAAAACACATTGATCCACATCGAGCAACTCCCACCGCACGGCATGCCGTCGTGCGTACTGAGTATGCAGCGAGGCGCGTCGTACGATTGTGCGGTAGCGAACAATGCGCGGGGAAACGCGACGGTTGCCGCGTTGAACGAGAAGTTATTTTCAGTACCGCGCGACGGCAATCATATAAAGTGGATACAGCTTTTCTAATACAACGACCGTTCACAGGTCGTTACACGTGAATTCTTCACACACTCGACATGGCCAATTTTCTGCGCGAAATGACCGCCTATTGGTCGCTTTCGGCCAAAAGCCAATGACCAATTATCGTGATTCAGTCGAAACGTCGACAACTGCTTGAGCTCACTGCTTCGGAATCTTCGCGCGTTCGATGACACCGGCCCAACGTTTGATGTCGTTGTCGAGCAGCGCGCCTAGCTGCTCGGGCGTGCTGCTTTGCGCGACGAGCGTGAGGTCCGCTAGACGTTGTTTGACGTCGGGCAGCGCGAGAATGCGCACGAGTTCGCGGTTGAGTTTGGCGACCGTTTCTTTCGGTGTTTTCGCGGGGACGGAGACGCCGTTCCACGATGCGGCGCTGAAGTTCGCGAGCGATCCGCCAACCTCTTTCGCCATCGGTACTCCGGGCAGTTGCGGCGCATGCGAGTCGCCTAAGAGCGCGAGCGGACGCAACGCGTTGGACTTCACCTGCGACATGAGCGGACCGAGGATATCAACCATCGCGTCCAGCGTGCCACCACGCAGTGCGGTGATGACGGCGGGCGTGCCGTTGAAGGGAACGATCTGAAAATCGACGCCAGCGGCCGCTCTGAAATATTCTGCGGCGAGATTTTGCGTCGTGCCGACCTGTGGTGTGCCGACGTTTAACGTACCGGGATTGGCCTTCGCGAACGCGAGCATCTCGGCGAGTGATTTGAATTTGCTGTTCTCGGCCACGGCGAGTGTGAGGTCGAACGATGCGAGCTTCGAGACCGGCGCGAAATCTTTCACGGTGTCGAACGGCAACGATTTGAACAACGCCGCGCTCACTGCAGTACCACTGGAAACCAGAAGCATGGTGTGGCCGTCCGGCTCCGACTT
>JAKPSO010000997.1 GCA_029571495.1 Pseudomonadota bacterium | reverse complement strand
TCGACCCAGGCGTGTGCGTCGCTTTGGCGCACGATCATGTAGCCCGACGGATGCACCTCGCCACCCTGATAACCGGTCACGACGCGCGCCGGAATGCCTGTCGCGCGCAGAATGAATGCCGTCGAACCGGCGTAGTGCTCGCAGAATCCTCGACGTCCGTCGAATAGAAATTCGTCAATCGCCGTAATGTCACGTTCGACGCCGTACAGCGGCGGCCGGAGCGTGTAATAGAACTGCTCCGCATTGAACGTGCGTAACAAGGCTTGTACGCGAGCTCTAGGTTCTGGAAAATCCGACGCGAGCTTTGCGGCAAACGCACGTGTTCGCGGGTTCCATTCGTTCGGTCCGATTTGACTGTCGACACCGATGGCGGGCGGTCGCGGAGCGCCATAGGCGCCGCGAACCAACGCCTGCGCCCGATACTGCAAAGCGCCATTCGGCACTCGTCGCAGGCCCACTTGCTGAGCGTCGGTCAAGAACAGCGTTTGCTCAATGCTCGGGCCCGAGGGATAGGCCAAAGGCAATTCGAGCATCGGCAACCATCGCGTCTCTTGTTTGTCCACGGTGACCGTGTAGGCGATCGCTTCGCGCGAAAATTCTTCTGGGGTGAAAGCGATGAACTCACCACGTGCGTACGTGTTCGTACTCGTTCCCGCGCGCCAGGTGCCGCCGTCAAACTCACGTAAAACCGGGCCGCGCCAATAGAGGTTCGACGCGGTCGGCGTTCGCTTCTCAAACTCAACGCGAAATGCGGTTTCTTTCGAAAGGATGAGGTCGGAAATTTTCCCCGGGCGCATCTCGTCCGAAAGGCCCGACCGGCTCGTAGTCGGTTCGTTCATGCCCCACAGAGGCGCGGCTGCGCGTGGAAACAGCACGAACATCACGGCCGCCAACGGCACGCCCAGCATCACATGAAGCGCTGCGCCTTTTATTTCTGTCCACAGTTCAATCAGCGAGCTGCGTTGCGAGGACGCTGACGCGGGGGTGTCGAGCAATCGAAGTGCGGCGATGTAGACGATAGTGATCGGCGCGACACTGAGCGCTGCGACGAGGCCGAGGTTCTCGAAAAAACTCGCGACAAACAGCATCAAGCCCAAGCCCCATACGACCATGAAGTCGCGAGACGATTTGGCCTCTATGAGTTTGAGTGGTCCATACAAAAAGAGCAGAGCCACGCCGGGATCGCGACCCACGATGCGACCGTACTGCCAAAACACGAGCAAGCCCGCGCCGATTGTCAACACCATCAAAGCGCCACGCCACCACATCGAGCGCGGTGGCTCGCGCAGGCTCAACACGACCGCTAGCAACAACGCTGCGACACCCGCGACGGCAACAAGGGGCTTGACGCTCGCGATATTCGCGACCTGTGACAAACCGACAGCGAACGCCATGAAGCGCCGCGCGCGTACGTCTGGCGTAGCCAGTTGCTCCGACGCTTCCGACGGTTTTTGTCCACGAAAGAAATTCGACCAACGCATGCTGAGGACCGCCGCCTTCATCGCAAGCCCACAAGCGCGTCAAGACGCATCGGATAAACGGCAAGGAGACGCAGCGCGTCGCGCTGCTGCTGCGCGCCGTCTGCCAACGCGAGGACGCCGTTAGGTAGCGTAAATGAGTAGGCGACATTTTCGTTCTGTGCCCGCAATACCCACGCGGCCATGCGCGCGAGCCGCGCGTCGGTGTCGCCACTTCCCGTCGCTTCCCAAGTCAAGTCAATCTCTCTGCGTGCACCGGTCTCGGACGAACGCGTGTACCACGCACCGGACTTCGCTACCTGCTTCCACGCGACGCGTCTCAAAGAATCGCCGGCAACATACTCGCGCAGGCTGTCCGGATCGTGTGCGACGTGCACGGAATGAGCGTGCGCGTCGTCGCCGTCTCCGATGCTGATCGGAAGCAGGGGGGTGGGGTGCTCCGGAGCCGGCTCAACGAGGCCGATCCAATCAAAGTGTGCATAGCTCCACGCACGAATGACACCGTAGGGGGCGCGCGTCTCAATCGTGATGCGACCGATTTGATGCACTCCGCGCTTCATTGTTGTGATGTGTAGCGATCGACTGCTCTGCGTGTCGGCGACTACGGTGTCCGGAGGAGACACGACCATGGCAGCGCCATTTCGAACCGAAAGTCGAATGTCCGCCCGGGCTCGCTCGGGTGAGCGTAGTGAAACGACAAATTCCAACGCTTCGCCGGCTTGACATTGCGGCGATTGACCTGGACGTACGATGAGCCCCCGCAAATTGCGATAGCTCGTGAGTAAGGCCGCTTGCATGAACCCGCCCAACAAAAACGCGACGACATACGCTAGTGAGAGCTGGTAGTTGACGCCAACAAGTAGAAGCAAGATGGCGGTAATGATCAAGTAGATGCCGCGCGTCGTCGGCAAGATGTAGATGCGCCGCTGGACCAGCTCAATTTCGTCGTGGCTCGTCGCTTGACGACCCATGCTGACGCGCCACTCGTGGCGTTTCCTCGCTAACCACGACGAAGGCATATCCGCCGCAGTGCTCACAGCGACTCCGTTTTGCGCTTAGCGACAATGAAGACGTGGTTCGCCACAAATAACTACGGTGCTGCCACGCCGTGCAACAGGCTTTGCGCGAGTTGCATACCCTTGGCAATACTGTCGTGCCCGCCACCCAAACGATGGCTTACAACGGCCGTCCACACCGCTTGCACGTCGTCTGGCAGGACGTGATCGCGACCGACCTGAAGTGCGTTGGCCCGGCTCGCACGCAACACCGCGAGCCCCGCGCGCGGCGACAACGGCCGCGTTGCGCCCACGCGACTGCTCGCGAGCAATTGTTGAACATAGACCAGTACAGGCTCGGCGACGTGAATCTGCTCGGCGACTCGCTGCATTTCGATTAAGTCCTGCGGGTTCACCACAGGAGCCAAGGCAATCGCGTTGCTGCGACGATCTCCGCTGCGTAGCAGCGCCAACTCCGCTTCCTGCGAGGGGAAGCCCAACGTGAGGCGCATCATGAATCGGTCAAGCTGGGATTCGGGCAGTGGCGAAACGCCGACTTGATCCATCGGGTTTTGCGTGGCGATGACAAAGAACGGTTCAGGCAACGCGCGGCTCTCGCCGTCGACGCTCACTTGCCGTTCTTCCATGCCTTCGAGGAGGGCGCTCTGCGTTTTCGAAGGAGCGCGATTGAGCTCGTCGGCGAGCAAAAGCTGCGTGAAGATGGGCCCCGGCGTGTAGCGCATGGACTGCGTGTGCGCGTCCCAGACCGAAAGCCCCAGCATGTCAGACGGGAGGAGGTCGTTGGTGCAAGGAAGTTTGTTGTATTCCAGACCAAATGACTTTGCGAGCGCCAACGCAAGCGTCGATTTTCCGAGGCCCGGCGCGTCTTCAATCAACAAATGGCCCTGTGCCAGTAGACACGTAATGGCGAGGCGCGTCGTGCTGGATTTGCCCAGTACAATCGAATCGAGTTGGCGGTGAATAGCGGCGAGCGATTGGCTGGCGGCGGCGATCTGCGTTGGTGTGGGCACGAGAAACTTTCTTGAACTTTCTACAGAACAAGACACGCAATGCAATGAATCGTTCAGCAGAAATTTATGCAAATAGCATCTTAGCGGATGCCCGTCGCGCAACGGCGCTGTACGGCGCATTTGTTGACTGTGCATGGTGAGCCACAGTCCCGCAATTCGCGTTGAATCGCTCGCGAAGTCGTACGGCAAAGTCGACGCAGTTAAGGGCATTTCGTTCCGCGTCGAACCGGGCCAGACGGTCGGATTGCTTGGCGGCAATGGGGCAGGGAAGACTACGACGCTTTCGATGTTGCTCGGAGTCTTGAAGCCGACATCGGGGACGATCGAGATGCTGGGGCTTTCGCTGGCAAAGCAACGTTACGACATTCTTCCGCGAATCAATTTCACTTCACCCTACGTCGATCTGCCTAAGCGTCTCTCGGTTGTTGAGAACCTGCGTGTGTTCGCCGGGCTGTATGGCGTCGACGACGCGCGTGGTCGAGTTGGCGTTTTGCTTGAAGAGCTTGATCTCGTGTCCGTCGCGGACAGGCCCTACGCAAACCTGTCGGCGGGGCAGCGCACGCGTGTGAGCCTCGCCAAGTCGCTCCTTAATTCGCCGGAATTACTGCTGTTAGACGAACCCACCGCGTCGCTCGACCCGGACGTCGGCGATCGCATGCGCTCTTTGCTAGAGCGCTACCGCGCGCAGTCGGGTTGCGCGATGCTTCTCGCGTCACACAATATGGGCGAGGTGGAGCGCCTGTGCGATGTGGTGATCATGCTGCGCCATGGCGAAATCGTCGATCGTGGCTCGCCAGCGGAACTCTTGACGAAATACGGGCGGCACACGCTGGACGATGTGTTTCTCGATATTTCGCGGCGGGGCGCGCAATGAGCGTCGCGATTAAGGCTCGGGGCAGCAGCGCACGCCGCATCGGTGCGTTGCTTGCGAGGCACTATTTCTTGCTACGGAAATCGTGGCCGCGCTTACTTTCGTTCGCGTATTACCCGGTGATGCAGCTCTTGGTCTGGGGCTTCGTTACGCAATATCTCGGTCCGCAGAGCGCGACTCAGGGCGTGTTGCAAGCGGTGCCAGGAATCCTGCTCACAGGCGTCCTTTTGTGGGACGTATTGGTGCGCGGCGAATTGGGCTTGTTTCTTTCGTTTCTTGAGGAGATGTACTCGCGAAACTTGGGGAATTTATTTGTGAGTCCCCTTCGTCTCCACGAGTTCGTCATCGCGCAGATGCTCATGAGCATCGTACGCGTGATTGTGGGATCGGGCGTCGCGTTGCTGGTGGCGGTGCTGTTTTTTGATCTCAGGATTGCGCAGCAGGCAGTTGCGCTCAGCATGTGCCTGGGTTGCTTGCTGATGTTTGGGTGGGCCATTGGCATGATCGCGAATGGTCTCGTGCTCCGGTTCGGATTGGGGGCCGAGGAGATTGGCTGGGCTGTGGTGTTTTTGATCGGTCCACTCTCGGGTGCGTATTACCCGCCGTCGGTGTTGCCCGAGTGGCTGCAGGCAGTGGCGTATTCGCTGCCAACCGCGTGGGCATTCGATGCCATGCGCGCGGCCCTTATTGACGGGCAGATCGCATGGCGCGCGTTGGGTGTGTCGGTGATTCTGGACTTTGTGTATCTCGCGATTGGCGCTGCGCTATTTGCATGGTTTGTCGAGACCGGGCGAGAGCGTGGCTTGCTGTTGCAAATGGGTGAGTGATGCTGGCGTGGATCAACACCGGCGACGCGTTCCCGCATGCATCGGAGGCGTTGAGGGACCCGAACGGGTTGCTCTGCGCGGGGCTGGACCTCAACGCTGAACTCGTGCTCAAGGCCTACGAGCGCGGCATCTACCCGTGGTACAGCGACGATCAACCCGTGCTCTGGTGGAGTCCGGACCCGCGCATGGTTCTATACCCGCACGATTTCAAATTGCATCGCAGCCTTCGCAAGACGTTGATGCATGCGGCCTACGAAATTCGCGTCGATACGGCCTTTGAGGACGTCATGCGCGCCTGTGCTGACCCGCGGCCGGAGCAGGATGGCACGTGGATCAGCGAGGCGGTGATCGACGCGTACTGCGACTTGCATCGCGCGGGCTTTGCGCACTGTGTCGAGACATGGATCGATGGCGAACTTGCAGGCGGCTTGTACGGCATCGCGCTGGGCCGCGCGTTCTTCGGCGAGAGCATGTTCATGCGACGAACCGACGCTTCGAAGATCGCATTCGCACACTTGGTGGCGCAACTCTCGCGATGGGGCTTTGAGCTGATTGATTGTCAACAGCAGACTCGGCACTTGGCGTCGATGGGCGCTGCACCGATTTCGCGTGAAAAGTTTCTTTCGGAGTTGGATCGGTTGGTACACTCGTCCGCAGCAGTGCCGCGCAGCGGCGCTTGGCAATTCGACGCAGAAGTACTGCGCGAAGTGAGATGCGGTGTGGTTAGTGTGGCCGAATAAATATTGATCGAAAGCATGTCGACGTCGTTATGACCAAGCTGAATGATCTTGCGAATATTCCGTGGCAAGCGTTGCAGTTCTATTCGACGGCGCCGTATCCGTGCAGCTACCTTGACGGCCGCACTGCGCGCTCACAGGTGGCAACACCGAGCCATCTCATTGACCGTAACGTCTACGGTGAATTGCTGCGTATTGGTTTTCGTCGCAGCGGCACCTTTGTGTATCGCCCGCACTGTGACGGCTGCAACGCCTGTAAAGCCCTGCGCGTCCCGCTTGCGACATTCACGCCGACGCGAAGCCAGAGCAGAGCGTGGGCGCGTCACCGCGACACGCTCACCGCGCGCATCGTGCCGCTCGAATTTGATGACGAGCATTACGCGCTTTATTTGCGCTACCAGCAGCTGCGGCACCATGGCGGTGGCATGGATCGCGACAGCCGCGACCAATACCAGCACTTCTTGTTGCAGAGCCACGTCGATACGCTGCTCGTCGAGTTTCGCGACGCGGCGAATGTGCTCGTGATGGTCAGTTTGGTTGATGTGCTGAGCGACGGCTTGTCGGCGGTCTACACGTTCTACGAACCGACCGCGAAGGGAAGCTTCGGCACGTTCGGCGTGATGTGGCAAATCGAACAGGCGCGAGTCCTCGGACTTGCGTACGTGTATCTTGGCTACTGGATCGCGGGAAGCGGGAAGATGGCTTACAAGGCAAATTTCGCACCAAACCAAATCTTGCTTGACGGTGCTTGGACTACGCGTTCCTAACAGCTTATTAGCCCCGTAGGCCGCCAGATGGTCGTTATGGCCTTATTTGGTGGATTCCAGTTCAAAGTGCGCCAGCGGGGTACAAGAAGGATGCTACTTCGCGGGGAGTAAGGAAGTCGAGGGATTTGCGGGGTCGATCATTG
>JAKPSO010000736.1 GCA_029571495.1 Pseudomonadota bacterium | reverse complement strand
GCAGGATTTGGCGGTGCTGTTCAAGCTGGTTGCACTGGGCGGCCAGTGGTTGCCGTATCAGGAGATGGCGAAGCAGATGTATCTGTCGCAGTTTGAGACGCACGCCGCGATGCAGCGGTTGGTGGCGTGCCGTTTGGCCCGCACCGAAGAGGACGGCAGCGTGCGCCCGATCATGCAGGTGTTGCATCCGTTTGTGTTTTACGGCGCGGCGTACGTTTATCCCGCAGTGCGCACCGAAATCACCATCGGGTTCGCGACCGCGTACGGTGCCGCTCCGATGAAAGAACATGTGTTGTACGCCGACGAATTTCCGCCGGTGTGGCCGCATGCGGAGGGAACCGTGCGCGGGCCGGGATTGCTGCCGCTCTATGAAAACGCTCCATTAGCTGCGCGCGAAGACAACACGCTGGCGCAGATGATGACGCTGTTTGATGCGCTGCGCATCGGGCAGGCGCGCGAGCGCGAAAAGGCGGGCGAACTACTGGCGTTGCGTCTACGGTGAACGAGCGATGAACGCGAAGCTGCCCGCCGAGCAAAATCTGGAAATCCTTTCGCATGTTGCCGCCGCCATAGGTGAGCTGCGCGAGACGCTGGTGTTTGTTGGCGGCTGTGCAACGGGGCTGCTGGTGACTGACGTGCGCGCGCAACCGATTCGGGCAACGATTGACGTGGACCTGGTAGCGCACGTGATTAGTCGCGCCGAATATCGGGCGATTGAAAGGCGGTTCGAGGCGCTGGGGTTTGTGCACGATATGTCAGCCGACGCACCGATATGCCGGTGGCGCAGCGGCGAGATCGCGGTGGACTTGATGCCCACGGACGAGAGCATTCTCGGTTTCAACAACCGCTGGTATGTGCTTGCGGTGGAAACCGCGCAGTCGCTCGTCCTACCAAACGGTTTGACGATCAATCTAATCACCGCGCCCGCGTTCATCGCGACAAAGCTCGAAGCGTTCAAGGGGCGCGGCAACAACGACTATCTCGCAAGTCACGACATGGAAGATATTGTTACGGTGATCGATGGTCGCGCGGCGTTGCTGGACGAAGTGAAGCGCAGTGATCGAGCACTCCGTGAATATCTTGTTGCGGAGTTCAGTGCGTTGGTAGGTAACCCGAGATTTATTGAGGCGCTCGGCGGACACCTGCCTGGCGACTCGGGAAGTCAGCAACGCCTGCCGCGACTGCGGGCAAGGCTTCGTGCATTGGCTGCGCGCGCGACGACCGAAGAGTGAGCCAACACAACGCGATATTTAGGACGCAACTATGACAACCACTACCGAATACACCCCGCCCACCGTCTGGACTTGGGATCAAGCCAACGGCGGTCGCTTTGCGAACATCAACCGCCCGATTGCGGGGGCGACGCATGAGAAGGACTTGCCGGTGGGCAAGCATCCGTTGCAGTTGTATTCGTTGGCGACGCCGAACGGCGTGAAGGTGACGGTGATGCTGGAGGAGTTGCTGCGCCTGGGTCACACGGGCGCGGAGTACGACGCGTGGCTGATCAAGATCAACGAGGGCGACCAGTTCGGAAGCGGCTTTGTCGCGGTGAATCCGAACTCGAAGATTCCGGCGCTGATGGATCGCAGCGGGCCGAAGCCGATCCGCGTGTTTGAGTCGGGCGCGATCTTGCTGTATCTGGCCAATAAGTTCGGCGCGTTCTGGCCGGAAGATGGCGCGGCGCGCGCGGAGTGTTTGTCGTGGCTGTTTTGGCAGATGGGCAGCGCGCCATATCTCGGCGGCGGCTTCGGTCACTTTTATGCGTATGCGCCGACCAAGATGCAATATCCGATTGATCGCTTTGCGATGGAGGTGAAGCGGCAGATGGATGTGTTGGACCGGCGCTTGGCCG
>JAKPSO010000729.1 GCA_029571495.1 Pseudomonadota bacterium | reverse complement strand
AATTGTGACAGAGGTTCAGACTTTTCACAATAGAAATAGTTTTTAGTGTGCGTGTGCTCACACTCACCGCGATGCTTGTGTGTCGTCATTAGGAGACAGAATGTTTAGGTAGTTGGTGCCTGCAGGGCACGCAGAACGACGCATGGCTTTTTTGCTTTTGCGTCCTTCGCTTGCCGCTTTCGGGTGAATTTCAGTTAAAGTCGACTTTGAAAAAAAATAAGCCTAAATCGCCATCCAATAGTGCGCGAAAGCCAAAAGCTGATACTTCCGCACTTCCGGTGATCGGCGACGCACAGTCAAGTGAGTACACGCTCCGTGCGTTCACATTGTTGGCTGTTGGCCTGCCGTTGCTGTGGGCATGGCAAGCACCGCCCTCGCCCGCGTTTTACAGCCAGTCCGTCGCATGTGCGTTGTGGGCGTGCGTCATTTTGGTGCGACCGCTCGGTGCGCGCGGCGCGTTGCAGCCGGGCAACAAGATTGCCGTATTGCCGTGGATCGTGCTGTTTGTCGTGCTTGCCATGCATGCGTTGTCTGGTCTATCCCCGAGCTTCGCCGTAGCGCCGGGTTTGCTAAATGTCACGCTCGCTGCGCTCCTGACCGTCGCCGTGTTCTTCAGAAGCAGCAACCGCCAGTCGCAAACACGCTGGCTCACCGCGGCGCTCGTCGCCATCCTGTTGGCAGCGCTGGGCAACGCATTGATCGTCGCGATTCAGGCTTTTGCGCCGAGCTGGCCCGACGACGCGCTCATCGCGCGTCACATCGCCGGCGATCGCTTCGGCGGCAACCTGCGACAGCCAAACCAGCTCGCTACTGTTGCTGTTTGGGGGTTGATTGCGGCGGCTTACCTATTGCGTCGTTGGCCATGGCTGTGGGGTCTCATCAGCGCGCCACTGGTTGTCACGCTCTTCGCCAGCGAGTCGCGAACCGGCGTGATCAGCTTGCTGCTCGTTGCGTTTGCGAGCGCGTTGCGCTCGCGGCGCGTGCGAGCGTGGGGGGGGCGCGGCTGGTTGTTACTAATCGTCGCGCTGATTCCCGTCGCGTTGCTTTCTGTTGCCGTTTTCACGCGCAGTACAGCGGACTCGTCGATGGCGCAGCGCGTCGCCCTTTGGCGGGACGTGGTGACACTTATCGAACACAACCCTTGGTTTGGCGTCGGTTGGGGTCAACTCAATTTCGCGTGGACGTTGACGCCGTTTGCTGGGCGCGCGCCGGACGTATTCGACCATGCGCATTCGTTGCCACTGCAACTCGCCGTCGAGTTGGGCGTACCCGTCACTGCAGTGGTGCTCGGTCTGGTCGCGCACGGCATTTGGCACATTGCGCGCGCGCTCATCGCCGACCCGTCACGCGAGACGGCAACGGTCGCGATGTTGCTCGCCGTGATACTCATCCATAGCCTGTTGGAATATCCGCTGTGGTTTAGCTATTTCCTATTGCCGAGCGCGTTTTTGTATGCGTGGCTGGCGCGCATGAGCCACTCGGATGCTACTGGAGACACGAACCGCACTCGACCACCGCAACGCGCTGCCATCGTCGCCGCGGCGAGCGCTGCCGCGCTCTGTTTCGCCTCAACACTTTTCGCAGCAAGCGAATACCAAAAGGCCACGGCGATCTACCACAACGCGCAGAACCGTCCGGCGCTCACCCGCGCCGTCACGACGGCGCGTGAGAGCACCTTGTACGGCCACTTCGGCGACTACGCGGCGATCATGCTGGCGGGCGATGGCGCAACGCTATCGATGTTTGATCGTCCAACGCGCCACGTGCTAGATGAGCGCTTGCTGACCGCCTGGGCGCGCGCGCTGGCACGCAACGGCGAGACTGAACGTGCGGCGTTCGTCGTGGCACGCGCTAAGGAATTTCCGCCCAACGCGCTGTTCAATGACTTACCAAAAGAAGATTTCGCGGCGCCGCGTAGCGCGTCGGCGGTAACGCTAACGCCGAGTGATTTTCGCCGTCGCTGACGCGCGCGGACCTCGCACGGGCGGTGTGCCTCCCAGTGGCGTCTACCATTTGCGAAACAACAAATCGCGCACCTCGTGACCGAGCTTCAAACCACGTCGTTCAAACTTGGTCTCTGGCCGCCATTCGGGGCGGGGTGCGTAATCCGCCACCGTGTTCTTCAGCGTCGGTTCGCCCGAAAGCACTTCCAACATTTGCTCGGCGTACGGAACCCAATCCGTTGCTAGGTGCAAGTAGCCGTCGGGCCGCAAGCGTGAAGCCAGGAGCGCCACGAGCGGCGGCTGCACAAGACGACGTTTGTTATGACGCTTCTTGTGCCAGGGATCGGGAAAGTAGATGTGCGCGCCCGCCAGTGAATTCGGTGCGATCATGTGCGTCAATACCTCCACCGCGTCATGTTCCATCACACGCACGTTGGTGAGTTCGTGCTCGTCGAGCAAGTTACACAGATTGCCGACGCCCGGCGGGTGCACTTCAACTGCGATGAAATTTGTGTCCCGCTGCATGCCCGCGATTTCCGCGGTAGTCATGCCCATACCGAAACCAATTTCCAGCACCGTCGGTGCGTCGCGCCCAAAGAGCGCGACAAAGTCGACCGGGCTCGGCTGAAACTGCAGGCCGTGGCGCGCCATGCCCTCATTGAGGCCACGCTCTTGTTTCGCGGTCATACGGCCCGCTCGCACCACGAAGCTGCGAATGCGCCGCTTATGCGTATCGTCTGCCACCGCTAGGTCGTCTGTCACTTGACTGTTCAAAGCTCAGCACTCACTGTTACGCGCCATTCGCCCATCAAGGAAGCAACACGGTCCAGCGCGGATCATTCATGTCCAAATTCATCGACGCCTGCTTCCCGTCCTCGGTGTAATCCACGACCAAACGCCGCGGCGAACCCCAACTCGCACCCGCATCCGTCCACGACGTACGCGGCGAGAACACGCGTTCACGCGCTGGTCCGCGTCGCTCAAAGCGCCAGATCGCGAGCCGGTTTTCGCAGCCCTCTTTGCAAAAATCGACCGTCAAAAAATATCGGCCGTCACTGTTAAAAAACGGTTCATTCGGAAGCTCCGTCGTTGACAGCGTCGAGCGCTGAACGATCAGAAAATCAATCTTGTCGGCTTGTGCGCGAAACAACACCACAGCGTCCGCGATTGCGTTGTACGCATAAAAGCTATGGTTCGGCCCCGCTTCACCCGGCTTGTCTGCAAACAAAAACGGCGGTTCGCCCGGCACCATGACTGCCAGCAAGTCGCCGTCGCGTTTGACCACGCCCCCCGCACTTTTGATCTGCACCGTCTCAAGCCGTTTTCCGCAGTCAGCCGGGTCGGCCGTATTCGCACAGAGC
>JAKPSO010000721.1 GCA_029571495.1 Pseudomonadota bacterium | reverse complement strand
CCACAGAGGCGGAAACCGCAGATGTGGTTTCATCTTCGGAAGCTAGCGCAACCCCAGCCAGTGCGGTTACTCCCGCCAAGACTCTGGCGGAGATGGCACAGCAACTGGCCATTCGTCCGCAGACGGTTACCACCGCGACTGCGTCGTCATCGCCAGACGCGGCGCAGGCAGGCTTTTTGCGCGTACGAAGCGACGCGGTGGAGCAGTTGTCTGACGAAGCCGGCGAAATTTCGATTCATCGATCACGAATCGAAGCTGAGATGCGTAATCTCAAGGCGGGCCTTCTTGATCTCACCGCGTCTGTGGTTCGATTGCGCGGCCAACTTCGTGAAATCGAAATTCAAGGCGAATCACAGATCCAATCACGGTTGGATCAAGAATCGCAGTTTGACCCGCTCGAATTTGACCGCTACACGCGGTTCCAAGAACTCACGCGGGGCCTTGCCGAGGGTGTGAACGACGTCGCGACGGTGCAACAAAGTCTGCTGAAAAATCTCGCCGACGCCGACAACGCGCTGTCGACGCAGACCCGACTTTCGCGGTCCGTGCAACTTCGCCTGCAGACTCTGCGGACGGTGCCGTTCTCCAACGTGTCGGATCGTTTGTATCGTGTGTTGCGACAAACGGCCAAAGAGCTCAAGAAGCGCGCCAACCTTGACATTCGCGGTGGCCGCATTGAGATCGACCGTAGCGTTCTTGAACGCTTGGCGCCGGTGCTGGAGCACTTGGTTCGCAACGCGCTAGCACACGGCATCGAAGCAGACACAGTGCGCCGCACGCACGGCAAATCCGACACCGGCGAGATCGCACTATCCGTGCGGCAACAGGGCAATGAGGTTGCTATCTCGCTGACCGACGACGGCGGCGGTATTCCTCTCGAAAAAGTCCGTGAGCGCGCAATCGCGCGGGGCATGATCGACGCGACCGAAATTCTGCCCGACTCACGGCTGCTCGAATTCATCTTCCAATCGGGATTTTCAACCGCGGATCAAATCACGGCGGTCGCTGGTCGTGGTGTGGGCATGGACGTGGTGCGCAACGAGGTTACTGCGCTCGGCGGTCGTGTTGAAGTCAACACGGAAAAAGACAAGGGCACGACGTTTACCTTGTCCGTTCCGCTCACGTTGGCCGTCACGCAAGTGCTTTTGGTGAGCGTCGGCAAATCTACGTTCGGAATCCCGTCTTCCATCGTCGACCAAGTACGACAAATTCCCAAGCGCGAGCGCAACGCGGCTATTGAGACGGGAAGTTTTGAGCATGCGGGCAAGCGGGTGCCATATCGCGCGCTCGGTGCTCTGGCGCGGGTGCCGTACGACGTATCGACGGAACGCACATCGCCCGTGATGATTCTCCGGGCTGGCGATGCGATGGCTGCGGTTGAAGTTGATCGCATCATCAGCAACCAAGAGGTCGTCGCTAGACCCTACGGGCCGCAACTCGCACGCGTGCCAGGCTTGGCGGGCCTCACCGTTCTGGCGGACGGCACGATCACGCTCCTGCTCAATCCGATCAACCTGATCATCACGCAAGAGGCAGAGGCGGCGCGGCAAGCAGCAGAGACCACGTTGACTCGAACCGCAGTTGAAGTCCCTACGGCTCAATCTGCGCAAGCCGACGTTGTCGAGACGACGATTGCTTCGGACGCAGCGCCCGCGCTAATGGCGGCCACCCCAGATGCCGA
>JAKPSO010000720.1 GCA_029571495.1 Pseudomonadota bacterium | reverse complement strand
CGAGGACATTGACGTCGTGCTCGAAGAAATTTCGACGATAGAGCGCGATTGCCGCAAACGCCTGAAGAACTCGGCGAAGTAACGCCAGCGAGCGCTTCGCTCGCCGCTTCCGTCCCGCTCCACCGCCGCTGGCTCCGGAAGTTCCGCAAAATTGAATTTACGTTGACGTAAACGTCAACTTAGCGCATACAATCCGACTCACCATGCTGAACGCTCAAAAAACTGCGGACATTTTGTCGATCGTCGCATCGCAAGGCGCAATGCGTCTAATCGGCGCAAGGCTGACGGAAGTGGAAGAAGGCGTCGCGGAATTTGAGGTGGATTTTCGGCCGGAGCTGTCGCAACAGAATGGCTTTTTCCACGCGGGCATCGTGAGTACCCTGATCGACACCGCAGGTGGTTGCGCTGGTGCGACGCTGATGCAACCCGGAGCCGGTGTGTTGACCGTTGAGTTCAAGGTCAATTTACTGGCGCCCGCCAACGGTGCAAAGCTTCGCGCACGCGCCGAAGTGGTCAAAGCGGGCCGTACGTTGACCATCACGCAAGGGAAGGTTTTTGTGACGAAGGATGGTAAAGAAACGCTTTGCGCGTTGATGCAGCAAACACTGATCGCACTGCCGGCGAAGTAGTGCTTTGCAGTAGCGGTTCAACGCGACCATGACGCTTTGAACCGGTCGCGGCGAGCCGCCCCAAAAAAATTAGAGCCGCAAGGAGCCCACTATGCAATTCCCACAACTTAAATTTGATCTCGGCGACGACATTGAGATGTTGCGTGACTCAGTGCACGCGTTCGCGCAAGCCGAGATCGCGCCGCAAGCTGCCGAAATTGATCGCAGCAATCAGTTCCCGATGCCGCTCTGGCGGAAGATGGGCGACTTGGGGATTTTGGGTATCACCGTGCCCGAGGAGTACGGCGGCGCGGGCATGGGCTATTTGGCGCACGTCGTGGCGATGGAAGAAATCAGCCGCGCCAGCGGGTCCGTTGGGCTCTCGTATGGTGCCCACTCTAACCTGTGCGTCAATCAACTCAAGATCAATGCGAGCGACGCGCAGAAGAAAAAATATCTGCCGAAACTGATCTCGGGCGAGCACGTCGGCGCGCTAGCGATGAGCGAACCGGGTTCTGGCTCTGACGTCGTGAGCATGAAACTGCGCGCGGAACACAAGGGTGACCACTACGTGTTGAACGGCAACAAGATGTGGATCACGAATGGACCGGACGCAGACACGCTCGTCGTTTACGCGAAGACCGACCCCGGACTCGGCCCGCGTGGCATTACCGCGTTCATCATCGAAAAGGGCTACAAAGGCTTTTCGACCGCGCAAAAGCTCGACAAACTCGGCATGCGCGGCAGCAACACCTGCGAGTTGGTGTTTCAGGACTGCGAAGTACCCGAGGAAAACGTGCTGCGTGAGGTGGGCAAAGGCGTCAATGTGCTCATGAGCGGACTCGATTACGAGCGTGCGGTGCTGGCCGGCGGGTCGGTGGGCATCATGGCCGCCTGTCTTGACGTGGTGCTGCCGTATGTGCATGAGCGCAAGCAATTCAATCAATCGATTGGCGAATTTCAGCTTATGCAGGGCAAGATTGCCGACATGTATTCAACGTACTCGGCGTGCCGTGCGTACCTGTACGCCGTGGCGCAGGCCTGTGACCGCAACGAAGTCACGCGCAAAGACGCGGCAGGCGTAATCCTGCAATGCGCAGAAAAGGCCACGTGGATGGCAGGGGAAGCCATCCAGGCGTTGGGCGGTAACGGCTACATTAACGAATACGCCACAGGCCGTCTCTGGCGCGACGCCAAACTCTACGAAATTGGTGCCGGCACCAGCGAAATTCGCCGCATGCTCATCGGGCGGGAGCTGTATAACGAAACGAAGTAACCTCTGTCGCCGTTCATGGATTCACTCAAAAAACTATTTGCCAACAATCGCGCATGGGTCGCCGCAGTGCTGCGTGACGATGCGCAGTTTTTTGAGCGGCTGAAACACCAACAGGCTCCGCAATATTTGTGGATCGGCTGCTCCGATTCGCGTGTGCCCGCCAACCAAATCATCGGATTGCCGCCGGGCGACGTGTTCGTCCATCGCAACGTCGCCAACGTCGTGGCGCATAGCGATTTGAATTGCCTGTCGGTGCTGCATTTCGCAGTTGAGATTTTGAAAGTCAAACACGTGCTGCTGGTCGGCCACTATGGCTGCGGCGGTATTGCGGCGGCGTTTGATGGTGCGCGACTTGGCGTGTCCGACAATTGGTTGCAACATGTGCGCGACACCATCGAGGCACACCGCCGCTCACTCGACGCGATCCCATCACGCGAAGCTCGGCTACGTCGATTGTGCGAACTGCATGTAGCGGAACAAGTAGTCAACGTCGCGCGAACAACCGTCGTGCAAGACGCGTGGGCGCGCGGGCAAGAGTTGACCATTCACGGCTGTGTGTATGGCATCGAAGATGGTTTGTTGCGCAACCTTGACATCAACCTCACGGGGCCGGACGAGGTTCGCAGCGTTGCAGCGCGCGCATTCGCGGCCATTGAATCGCGCGCTGGCGAACAGATTGCGCCCCATGACGCGTAATCACTGGATGATGCTCGGATTCTTGCTCGTGATTGTGGGCATGTTCGTTTATTTGGTCGCGCCTGTCGTTGGCCGTTTGGTGGTGTGGGTTGGGGTGGTGTTGGCGTGGCTTGGGATCGCGGTGGCGGTGGAACGCCGAGCTTGGCCAACGCTGCCTAAATTAGTTGTGCAAGCGCTGTTTGGAGCGGGCGCATTAGGAATTGCGATGACCGTCACGGCGTTGCCGATGCCGCTGATGCTGGTTGCAATCTTTTTGGGCGGTTTGATGGGCGCATTGGCACCGCTGTGGACGCGATGGATGTCGGGTCGCACGCAGCAGTAGAGAGGCAGTTTAGACGCAGATTTCGCCGATTTGAAGCGTTGATTTACGCAGATTTATTTATGAAGTACTACGTTACGCCGAATAAAAATCAGCGGTCATCTGCGTCAAATCTGCGTAATCTGCGTCAAATAAATCCGTGTTCATCTGTGTAAATCTGTGGCAATTTTTTTAGGAACCAATGAGATGTCAGATCCCGTAGTCATTGTCAGCGCCACCCGCACCCCGATGGGCGGCATGTTGGGCGATTTCGCCGCGCTTTCGGCGAGCGACTTAGGCGCAGTGGCGGTCAAGGCCGCCGTCGAGCGCGCGGGCTTGAAGCCCGAGCAAATCGACGAGGTGATACTCGGCAATTGTTTGATGGCGGGCCAGGGCCAAGCGCCTGCGCGGCAAGCCACGCTCAAGGCCGGTCTGCCAAAAGAAGTCGGTGCGCTCACGATCACCAAAATGTGCGGCTCCGGCATGAAGGCGGCGATGCTCGCACACGATGCGATCCTCGCGGGCAG
>JAKPSO010000719.1 GCA_029571495.1 Pseudomonadota bacterium | reverse complement strand
ACGAGTAACCCCTGAGGCACGCTCGCGACTAGATCAACAAATGCGAGCCGATCCTCTTGTGACGACCAAACGGGAGCCGTGAAGAGCGGACTGGGATCAAGCGCGTGCTCAACCGTTGCTGTGCTGTGAATGCTCGCGTTGTTTGCCGCCGCGAAATTGATCTCAGCGACGTACAGCAGCGTCGGAACTATTTGACCTGGCGTGGCGTTTTCAATTCGCCACTCAAGCACCGTTGCTGGTGCGTTGGTTTCTGGATTGATGCCGGAGTATGGCGGGCTAAACAGCGCTGGCACGGCCGAGCCTACGACGTAATCCAAAGTACTCGGTAAATAAGTTTTCACAATCAACGGGAGCGTTGACGGTGGCGGATTGGAGTCGCCGCTGTTGAAGCGAACATCAATCGCAAATTCAACCGGCTCCCCGTAACGAATCTCCGTGATCGGCGCCAACGCGCCCGTGACCACGTTTCTCGCTGCCGAAAGACTGATACTGGTGTCAACGCTGCGCACAATCGCGTGGTCGTTCTCTGCATAGGTCCACACGCTTGCGTTGCCGAAATTGAGCGAGGTTCGGTTGGGCAACCGCGTTCCAGACGCAGTCGCGATGACCTCATAGCTACCGCGCAACGACATGTCGACAAACGCGGGCAGCGTGTTGACACGTACACGCACCCGTTTGATCCCGGGATACTGGCCACTACCCGGCGGGCTCTCTAGCGCGGGCGGCGGCAACACTCGGTTAAACCCTTGACTCAGGCTCGCTGGCAGGCTCGCGCTAAGCCACGTGCCACTGGAGCATTCGGGGGCAGAAAGTTGGCTTCGTGCCTGCGATCGTGCCGGCTCGTTGGCATCCCAATCAATATTGCTCACCGTGCCAGCGTCGGTGCTGAACTCCACTGAATAGCCCGCAGCATTGAGCACGGGCGAAGTTGCATTGAGGCCAGACAGGTAGAGCGTAAATGGATGTCCCAACGGCATTTCGGCGCTGACCGCCAAAGGGTCGAAAGGATTTCGCAGTCGCGTGCGTGTGTTGTCCCATTCGTCACAAAATTGCGCATTTGGACGCGCCGTGAACGCACTGTTCGAAAAGTAAAACTCCGACTGGATATTGCTGCCGGGGAAGACGTAACCGTGACGACAATCGGGGTCGGACGTATCGCGCAAACAGTGAATCCCGCTCACCGACGCTGTATCTAGGCGTGGATTTCGCCAGAGCTTCCGGTAAAACGTGCCGCCGGAATCGAGCGTACGAATGCTGAAATTGTTCGTGTCGTCATCAAACGTCTGCACCCCAGCAAAACCGTCGTTGATCGCGGCAGCGTCAGGTTCCGTTGCGCCGCCTCCACTCGGGAAACTGAGCGCGCGCAGTTGCCCAGCCGCCAACACGCCTAAGTTTTGTCGCACCGTGACGGAACCATCCCCGGTGCCACCATCGCTTACCGATAGCACCGGCAGCGCTGGGTAAAAGACGATGACCATGCCTACAAAGACGTAGCGCCTAGCGACGGTTTGTCCGTCGACCTGATGAGTCGGCAACGTCGGGGGATTAAAGGTGTTGGCAGTTGGCACGATGGTGATCGTGATGTCACCACCAGCAATTGTTTGGGCGCACGACATCGATCCGGAATCAACCACGGAGTTAGCAGCCGTAGCCCCCGCCAGGCCAATTTTTCCATAGGGGTGGTACAGCGCCCGCAGCGAACTTGCTGCCGTTTGCCCTAAGGACCAATTGGCTGGGACGCGGGTGCCGTTGGGAACCGGATCATCATTGCCGTTGATGCCGCAACCGACCAGTTCACCGAATCCCGCTAAGCCATCTGAATTCGACATTCGCTGCGTCAGCGTGATGGGATCGAGACTCAAAATTGGCGCAGATCCGATACCCTCACCCGGCAGCGCAATCGCCACGGGGTAGCTCAGAATGTAGCCCGCGCGTCCAGCCGCCCCCCCCACTACGGTGGTAAGGCTGGAAGCTGCGGCGACGCTCACGCGATGCGGATTGCGCGCTCCACGGTCGGCAATATTGGTAGTCGCATATCCCGCGAGCTCCAGATCGAACTGCGGCTTCGATGAAACAATGTCACCGCAAGGAAACAGCGTCACGGTGCTCGCGTTACGCGTCTCGACACAGCTGATGTTTGCTTCGGTCAAAGAGTCCTGATAACCGGTACGTTGCACGGGACCTGCGACTTGCTGATTCGTGGCGCTGATAGTGACAGATGGAACCAACACCATACCATCGGGCACAGTGAAGCGGGGGCGGGCGCGTACAAGTACGTTCTGAGTGCTTCCCGCGACAACCGCGCCGAGTTCGCAAGTCAATGTTTGCGCAACGATGGTGGAACCTGCCAGACAGTAGCTTGGAATCGGCGCGTCAGCGAACGCAGCGTTGGGTGCGTCTACAAAATCGACGCCCTGCGGTAGCGTGACAGCGATGCGAGCACCGGATGCGGTTTGATGGAGCACCCGGTAGCGCAACTCATAGGTCACCAGATCCAGCGTGCGAATCACGTGGTTGATCGCGCTCGCATCGTTGCCGGAATCACTGTTTGCTGCGAACGTACCAGTCCCAGTTCGTGCCTGATTGGACAGAGCCGGATTGGCGACAATGATGTCGACGCAGCTTCGTCCCGGCTCGGCAAGCGCGGCGCATGGCGGCTCCTGCGACCATGCGGGCGACGACAGGAGCGAAAGGCAGACAAGCCAAACCGCGCCGACCACAAGCATGGCGCTTCGGTTGCGCTGCGACGATGGCGGCGTCATTGTCGAGGAGAATTTTTGGGCGATGCGCTTCCACGCAACACGACCAATCCCACCATTAATAAAGTAAGGAGCGCAATAGTCAGCGCGAGCACATCCAACGTCGGCACGCCGGTCGCCGCGGGGAGTGCTGTTGCGGAGATCACAGCGAGGCCTAACGAGAAGTTGTTGTCCGGCGCGTTGGGTGGCGTCGGATCCATGTCAACGGCTGTCAACGATAGTGCGGTCAAGTCGATTGCCGTGCGAATCCACACGCCCACGCTGTCCATGCCCTTGGTGTAACCCACGGTCTGCCCGGGCACCGGAACCGGGACGTTCGAGCAGGTTGGTGTTGTGGTGCTGACATCCCCGTAACGACCGTCAAACTGCAGCGTCGACGCCGTGCTGATCGCAGCGGGCGCGCACACTGGAAAGCTGGGAGCCGACACCGGCGTGAAGCTCAAACTCACGGGCGGGCGCGGTAGCGTTGAATCGCCGAAGTGAACGGCGGCCGCCCAGCCATTGGGACCGGTAACGGTGACGCGCTCTCCTTGGTCAATGTTGTCGATAAAAATCCACGATCCGGCGGGCAATGTCCCTCCGACGAGGGAAACAAAACTCAACGCGCCCGTGACCGTGGTGCCGGTGCCAGCGTCGAAGTACACCGCAGCGCGATCCGACGGCGGTGCGGGCAATCCAACTGGGCCACCGGCCGCGTTATAGCCGGCGGCAAACGAGCCTGCGCTCAGCGCAGGAATCCCGCCGTTGTACCCCGGCGCGCCGTTCATCATGGTAATTCCGGGTTGCGGTTGGTTCGGCGCAGAAAAGTAGCCGTCGTCATTGGTGCCCACACCAAATCCATTCCAGCTCGCAACGCCCCCAGCAACGCTCAATGAGACGGCCATCGTGCCGGTGCCGCGCTCCACACCCGGTACCGTTGCGATGAGCGTTTGCGAGGTCGCCGTGTTCCCCGATCCAAACGGGGCGAGCGAATTGAATGTGCCCCATTTCAGCAGCTGCGCATTTGCACTGCTGACCATCGTTAGCAGGAAAATCATTACGGCTACAGTCGACGCGCGCATACGTCCGACGGCGCATTCAGTCCCGATATCTTTTTTCATAGTAGTGCTTCCAGTGCTGTCGTGTACCCAAATGAGTAAGCAACAGTTTCAAATGCTAGGTAGCTCTCCGCCCGTGCGCCATTGAACGAACGGCGTACTGCAAAAGGCTTATGCCGTTGCGTCACGCATGGGCGGCGAGCATGAGCAAATGCTGGAGTTGCGCGCTGGTCGGCGCACTCTCGATACGCGTCAAGGTTGCATCGATCGTACGAGAGGCGGCCCATGCGAATTACGTCGTGCGCCTCAGTAACATATTGTTTTTCAATCACCATCAAATCGTAGAAACCGCATGAGCGACTTCCCGAAAGACATCTACACCGAACCCGAAGATCCGGACGTTGACACCTTGGCGAACCTTGGCCCGCTCGCGGGAATGGCGGGCGTTTGGCAGGGGACGCGCGGGTTGGACACGAGTCCGAAAGCCGACGGGCCGGAGAAGCAGGCGTTCATCGAGCGCATTGAGCTGCAGCCGATTGATCCGCAGATGAACGGGCCACAACTTCTGTATGGCCTGCTCTATCACACGCACATCACCAAGCCCAATGAGGTCGAGACGTTTCACAGCCAAGTGGGCTATTGGTTGTGGGAACCCGCGACGGGAATGATCGTGCACACGCTCACGATTCCGCGTGGGTTAGTGACCATGGCGGTGGGGCATGCGAAGCCCAATGCGAAATCGTTCGAGGTCAGCGCGAAACGCGGTGCGAGTGACTTCGGGATTTGTTCGACGCCGTTCCTTGAACACGCGTTTCGCACGGACGAGTTTCGCATGAAGGTGAAAATCAACGACGACGATACTTGGTCGTACGAAGAAACGACGGTACTGAAAGTGCGCGGTAAAGCCGAACCATTTCCGCACACGGACCGCAACACGCTCAAGCGCATCGCGAAGGCGACGCCGAATCCGCTGGCGCGGAAGTAACGTTAGTTTCTGGCGTTGTGGTTCGATCCTTCGTCAAGCTCAGGATCACCAGGAACGGGGAAACGCGTGCGGTGCCAGTTCGCTCGCGTAAGCGTAGTCGCCTACAATTCAGACCATGCCACGTGAACGAATTCATCCCGAGGGAACCGACGCGACATATCGCGTGCAGGAATCGCTGAAAGCGCTAGTGCAGCAAGGCGGCGCGCGGAAGACGTTTCGTCTCAAGCCCGACGCCAATAAAGCGCTCGCTCAGTTGGTGAAACTACTCGGTGCGGGCACCGAGACACAAGCGGTAGAAGCGGCGATCACTGCGCTACGCGATTTGCTTCAAGCAGAAGCCGTTGCAAAAAAGCAACGACAACGCAGCGCTACATTGCGGCTCGTCAAATAGCCGTTGACGGTTCAAATGTAGTCGTACACAATTCCTCCCAGTAGTTCGATTCATTGAACTTTTTCAGTAACCCAATTTTTAAGGACTTCGTTTCAGCCATGACAACGCAACGCAATATCAACATGCTACGCACGCCGAACCCGGCTGGCACGGGCATGTTTGCATTTGCACTGCGTGGCAATTGCGCTGGTGCGAAGGCCGCAATGAAGCGATCCCAGGCCGCCATTAACCGTCCATTCGGTTACGGATATGTCAGCGGCCACGGTTCACCACCGACTCGAATGTTTGATGCAGGAGCGCCTAGCGAATAGGCAACAGCAACAAACAGGTTTCACCCGAAAACCCCGAGTCGTCGCAAGACCTCGGGGTTTTTTGTTTTTGTTCTGTTGCGCTCCGTCGCATCACATTTTTGGTTTCGGAGGTTTTATGGTTTTGGTTGATTTCACAGTCGCAGAGCGATGGCGAATCTTCGGCGAATTGTCGTTTGCAGCCGTGCGTCGCAAGGAAGTCCCGGTCACACCGAAGCGCATTGCGCTCACGACTGAGCCGGTTGCGGAAAGCACGCGCGGACATGTTGATCCGCAAGAAAGCGCGGCGCGTCAACACGCACAGGCGACGTTGATGCACCGCATGTTGTAACCCGTTCAAGCACCCAGCGGTGCGCGCGTTTTAGTCCGCAGATATCGGACGAAATGCGACGCCGTAAGCAGTTCAGCGGCTCAACCGTGAGACGCGTGAACGCCGGACGCAACCGGCACTTTTTTCGAGTGATGCGAAACGAATTTTTCGCGGCGCTCAACCCGTTTTCAGGAAGACACGGCTGGATACCGTGTCACGCAACCGATCGTTATCTGTAATCTAGAGCACACATTGAGCAGGTAACGTAAAGCTCGGCTGACGGACGACAGCCGCCGCCCCTCCTCCCCGAAGGTTACGTGGCTCGTCCCGGTAAGTTCGCGTGCGCTAGAGGTGCGGCTAGTGCGCGAGGTGCAAGTCCTCACCTGAAATCCTTTTTTTGGTTTTGAAAGTTTCGCAACACGTGCATGAAGGCAGCCCAAAAGCACGCAGTCTCCGTCGGACGCGACGGAGCTGAGATCCGCAGAATGGCCTTGGCGGACGAGGCGTCGAGCAGTCGATGCTTCGGTGGTGTAAAGCACGTGTAGCGAAACTTTTCACTCGTTACCTAAATCGATCAACACGTATGATTGTTGGCTAACGTTCGCCCTGACCGCAACACGATGTCCATCGACCTTCGCCGTCTTGAAGAAATTTCACAAAATGCATCGCGCCCCGATCGCGGGTTGATGATCGACGGCTGGAGTGTCGGGCTCTCACCGGGCCTCGCGAAACGATCACGCTGCATCAATGCGTTTTATCCGTCGTCGCGTTCGATCGCGACCAATCTTGCCGAAGCAGAACACGCGTTCGCAGCAGCAGGCCTGCCCTGCGTCTTTCGCGTGACGCCGTTCGTCGCGGACGCCACATTGGACGCACAACTCGAAGCCCTCGGCTACGTGAAGTACGACGCCGCCGACGTGCAGGTGCTTGACCTCGACGAGCTGGACGTGAGGCACGTGCGGCCCGTCGCCGCTCAGTTTTGCGTAGAACCAAACTTGCACACAGCGGCGCATGTGGTCGCGAAGATGCGCGGCGACACCGAAGCGGAGACGGCGGGACTCGCGGAGCGCTGGCGTTTGAGCGCTGCCGCCGTATTGCCGTCGTTCGCCTTTGACGCGAATGGGGAGCGTGTCGCGCGCTCGGTGGTGATTCGTGAGGATGATCACGTCGGCATTTTTGAAGTGGGCACGGACGCAGCGCATCTCAATCGTGGCTACGCGACAGCGCTGCTCGCACACCAACTCACCCAGGCGAAAGCATCCGGCGCGCGCGTCGCCTATTTGCAAGTACGCTCGGACAACCCGGCTCGACGCATCTATGAGCGCTTGGGGTTTCGCACGAGGTACGGCTACTGGTACCGTGCGTTGCCTGCCGACGCGGATTAGCATCTCGCACCCGGCGGCGCGTCGTATCAACGCAACGCGTGTTAGCGCCTACTCTCGGAATTCGGCATGAAGCGTGGTAACAGGGCGCACCACGGCGTATGATGCGGCGATGCTTCTCTTACGTCCTACGCGCCTCTCGCGATCGAGAGCGCTTTTTGTCATCTCAGCACACTCGATAACGCTTCACTCCGGCGTCACGGGCGCAGCCAGTCGATGCTGACACTGCTGAACATCCTCGCGGGTATCGCGCTTCTGGTCTGGGGCACGTACCTAGTGCGTACGAGCATCCTTCGCGTGTATGGCGCGGAGTTGCGCCGTTTCCTTTCGGTCAACGTCGGCAATCGTTTCATGGCGTTGCTCGCGGGCTTGGGAGTGACGAGCCTGTTGCAAAGCTCTACGGCCACGGCGTTGCTAACGACATCTTTCGCCGGTAGCGGCCTCATCGCGACGGCGCCTGCGCTGGCGATCATGCTTGGTGCCGACATCGGCACGTCGCTCGCGGCGGTGTTCCTGTCGCGCGATTTAAGTTGGTTGTCGCCGCTCCTGATTTTTGTCGGCGTCATCGTTTTCCTGTCGAAGCAACGTAGCCCCGCCGAACACATGGGCCGTGTGGCCATCGGTCTCGGCCTCATGATGTTGGCGCTGCAACTCATAGTGGCAGCCGCGCGGCCGCTGACGCAAACCGCGGGCGTGAAGGCGATCTTCACGACTATTTCCGGTGACCCGCTGCTTGACTTGGTGATTGCGGCGGCGATTACCGTGCTCGCATACTCAAGTCTCGCTGTCGTGCTGCTCGTCGCGACATTAACTGCGTCGCAGGTGATCGGTCTCGATACCGCACTGCCGCTAGTGCTCGGTGCGAACATTGGCAGTGGCGCACTCGCTGTGTTGATGACGCTGAAATCGAGCGCTGAAGTGCGCCGCGTCCCGCTCGGCAATCTGCTGTTCAAACTAATCGGCGCGCTGGTGACGATTCCCTTCATACGCTTGATCGCGACTGCGGCGGGGGAGTCCGGTTTTAGCGAATCGCAAGTGGTGATTGCGTTTCACTTGATTTTTAACGTCGGGCTCGCAGCGTTGTGCATACCACTGGTAAACAAAGTGGCCGACCTGACGCACCGACTGCTGCCGACAGCGCCCCAAGCGCAAGATGAGAGCCAGGCCAAACATCTCGACCCGCTGGCATTGCACACACCGTCGCTCGCGCTGACCTGTGCGGCGCGGGAGGCTTTGCGCGTGGGTGACTTCGTCGAACAAATGCTCACCGACCTCGGTCGACTCATGCGCGAGAACCACCGCGCGTCGGCGGACGACATTCGCCGCTTAGACGACGTGGTGGACTCGCTCTATAAACAAGTGAAGTTCTACCTCACGCAAGTGAGTCGCACGCCGATGGGTGAGCGAGACAGCCGTCGCTGGACCGACATCATCTCGTTCACGATCAATTTGGAGCAAGTCGGCGACATCATCGAGAAAAGCGCGAACGACGTCGTCAACAAGAATCTTGACCGCAATCGCAACTTTTCTGAAGCGGGCATGACCGAGCTGTGCGATTTGCATTCGCGCTTGATCACCAATCTGCGTCTCGCGATGAACGTGTTCATCAACAATGATGTGAACGATGCGCAGAAGCTGATCGCCGAAAAGGTGATGTTCCGCGAACTTGAACTTGTGAACTACGAAAAGCATCTTACGCGTCTCGCGGACCAGACGGTTCAGAGCATTGAAACGAGTTCACTGCACCTGGATTTGATGCGCGACCTGAAGCGCGTCAATTCGCATTTTTGCTCCGTTGCGTACCCGATTCTTGAAGCAGCGGGCGTTCTGTCACAAAGCCGCCTGCGCTCCGTTGCACACGAACGCACGGACGAATCAGCGACCGCTATCGCGGAAAAGCAGGGATAAAAAAACGCGGGGGTCGCCCGCGTTTTTTGTTTCACACTCGCGCAGTCAACGCCGCGCGATTCAAAGCTGCCGTACTACGGAAGAATCTTCTCCGCTTCCAGCGCGTCCTTCGGCTTGCCTTCTGCCTTCACTAAGTTCTCACGCGATACGCCGAGCCAGCGAACGAGCGGTGCCATCACGAGTACCGACGAGTAGATACCGAAGCAAATACCGATGGTGAGCGCGAGCGCGAAGTAGTGCAACGTTTCGCCACCGAAGAAAAGCATCGAGAGCACCATGATCTGCGTGGAACCGTGCGTGATGATCGTGCGGCTAATCGTGCTGGTGATCGCGTTGTCGATCACGTCGTCCACGCTCGCCTTACGCATCTTTCGGAAGTTCTCGCGCACCCGATCGGCAATAACGACCGATTCATTCACCGAGTAACCCAAAATCGCCAACACGCCCGCGAGCACCGGAAGATTGAATTCCCAGCCGAAGATTGCAAACAGGCCGAGAATAATAATGATGTCGTGCAAGTTCGCGATGATCGCGGCGACGGCGAAGCGCCATTCGAAACGAATCGCGAGGTAAATCATGATCCCCGCGATCACCAAGAGCATCGCGAGTGCGCCGCTCTCAAAGAGCTCCTTGCCGACCTGAGGGCCGACGAATTCGACGCGTTTCAACTCGATCTTCTCTGCACCATCGCCGCAGGATGTCTTCGCCTCAGAAATCGTGCGCGTCCCGCACACGGCTTTGAACAAGTTTTCGCTCATCTGTGCGTTGGTGACATTCGGCACCAGCGGCAAACGCACGAGCACGTCTTGCGACGAGCCGAAGTTCTGCACGGTGGCCTCGCCGGTTTTCAGCGCGTCGATGGCTGCGCGCGCTTGAGCGATGTCCGCGCTCTTCGCGTAGCGAAGCTCTGCCACGGTGCCGCCCGTGAAATCAATACCAAAGTGCAGGCCCTTGTAGCCCAATGCACCCACAGCAACGAGGAAGGTGAACAATGAAATCACGTTGAAGATCAACGCGTATTTCATGAAGGGGAGGTCGCGCTTGAAGCGGAAAAATTCCATGAGTGTCTCCTGTGCTTCTTTCGCTTATTTCGCGTCTTTTGTCGTACCGACGGCGCCAGCTACGACCGCCGCCGCATCGTCGGCGCCCTCAGCCGCTACGGGCGTAACGCCACCGCGCCAAATGGTGCCGATCGAGATTTTTTCGAGTTTCTTCTTGGTACCGTAAACGAGGTTCACGATACCGCGCGAGAAGAACACCGCCGAGAACATTGACGTCAAGATGCCCAAGCAGTGCACAACAGCGAAGCCTTTCACGGGTCCCGAGCCAAACATCAGGAGCGCGAGACCCGCGATAAGTGTCGTGATGTTCGAGTCAAGAATCGTGGCCCACGCGAGTTCGAAGCCCGTCGAGATGGCCTCTTGCGGTTTCGCGCCGTGACGAAGTTCTTCGCGGATACGTTCATTGATCAGCACGTTGGCGTCAATCGCCATACCGAGCGTCAGAGCGATAGCGGCGATACCCGGTAGCGTTAAGGTCGCTTGCAACATCGACAGAATCGCGATCAGAAGCAACAAGTTCACAGACAAGGCGAGCGTCGAAATCAAACCCATCAACGCGTAGTACACGCAGATGAACGCGGCCAGCGCGACGAAGCCCCAGGTCACGGAGTTGAAGCCGCGATCAATGTTCTCTGCACCGAGGCTTGGGCCGACGGTGCGCTCTTCGATAATTTCCATTGGCGCAGCAATCGAGCCGGAACGAATCAACAGCGCGATGTCGCTCGTCTCACGCGTCGACATGCGGCCCGAAATTTGGAAGTTCGAACCCAGTTCGCTTTGAATAGTGGGCGCGGTGATGACTTCGGGCTTGCCCTTTTCAATCAAAACGATCGCCATCCGGTTGCCGACGTTTTGGCCGGTGACGTCACGCAAAATGCGCGCGCCTTGGCTGTCGGTGCTCACGCGCACGATTGGTTGATTGTTTTGTCCATCAAACGCCGGTTCCGCGCCATTGATGCGCTCGCCGGTGATGACGTATTGCTTCTTCACGAGAATCTGACCGCCATCACGGTCGTTCATGAGCTCAGTGCCGAACGGAACGTTGCCGTTCTGCGCGGCGGCGAGCGTAGCGCTGTTCTTCGTGTGATCGGCTTCGACCATGCGCAATTCGAGCGTGCCCGTACGGCCGATCACGTCTTTCAGACGCGCTGGGTCCGATGCACCCGGCACCTGAATGACGATGCGATCTGCGCCCTGCTTTTGAATGATCGGTTCGGTCAGACCCAGCGCGTTGATCCGGTTGCCGAGCACTTTTTGGTTTTGCTCGATCGCCGCGTCGGCGAGCTTGCGTTTGGCGTCTTCCTTAAGGGTCACGACAAGGCGCAAGTCTTGCGCAGCGCCGTCTTCTTTAATAAGCAAATCGGCGTTGCTCACGGAAATCGCTGCCGATGCCTTTTCGCGCTCCGCCGGGTCGCTGAACTTCAACGCGATCGTGTCGCCCGCTTTGTCGAGACCGTTGTATTGAATCTTCTTCTCGCGAAGGAGCGTGCGCAGGTCAGACGCGTTGCGATCCGCCGCACGGTCGAGCGCGCCTTTCATGTCCACTTGCATCAGGAAGTGCACACCGCCGCGAAGATCAAGGCCCAGCGCCATCGGTTTCGCGTTGAGCGACTGCATCCAATGTGGCGTCGTCGATTCGTTGGTGAGCGCGATGATGTAGCTGCCGGTACCGTCGGCGTTGCCTGCGTTCAAGTCCTTGATCAGCAGCTCTTTGGCCTTGGACTGCGCTTCAAAATCGCCCTTGTTGAAGCGAACGTGCACACCGTTGGCCACGTCTAGCTCGGACGACGTCATCGCAAGGCCCGCGCCTTTGAGCGTCTTTTCAACACGCTCCAAGAGCGAAGCGTCGAGCTTCACGGCCGTCTTGTTGGTGGACACCTGCACCGCTGGCACCTGCGGGAAGACGTTGGGGAGCGTATAGAAAAGACCGATCAAGACCGCAGCGATCATGACGAGGTATTTCCACAGGGGATAGCGATTCATAGGCTTGGGCTCTATGCTGAAGATTTGACGGAGGTGGGGACGAATTTAGGCATCCCAACCCGCCACGAAAAAGCCGCTGCGCGAACCGACGAACGGCATCCGGCGGCGCGCTGGCTCACTAAATTTGCTTGATAGAGCCCTTCGGGAGCAGCGCCGTCACGGCGTTGCGCTGGAACGCAATCTCGGTGCCTGCAGCGACTTGAATGGTGACGTAGTTGTCATCCAATTTCGTGACCTTGCCAACCATGCCGCCAGCGGTGACCACTTCATCGCCCTTTTGCATCGCGTCGATCATTGCCTTTTGTTCCTTCGCGCGCTTTTGTTGCGGACGAATCAGGAGGAAATAGAAGACCACAAAAATGCCGATCATGGGCAGGAGGGACAGGAGTTGATTCCCGTCCGCGCCGCCACCGAAAATCGATTGTGCGTGTGCAGTGCCAAACATGAGAAACCCTCAGCAAATCAAAAAGTTAACCCTGAATTGTAGCGGGGCGTTGGTGCGGCAAACGGCGGCAGAACTAGCGTGCGCGCACTCATACAGCTTTTCGACACGAGCGACCAGCCGGTGGTCGTTAGCCCGCGTTATTAGCCAGTATCGACTTATTACTAAATCCCGCCAGAACGACCACTGCGCCGTCGTTAGCGCTAAAAAGACGTTTCAATGCTCGGCAGCGTCAAGCCGATGGCACCGCCAACTTTGTAACGTGACGTACGTCTTGCGCGCCACCCAACGCCCACAACGCAGCCATCAGCGGCGCGAGCGAGCGCTCACCAAGGAGTGGCGCAGCGAGCGAAGTGAATTTCCGTTCAAGGTCGGCGTCGGTCAGTGGGCGCTGCAGCGAGCCAATGGCGTGTTCGACGTGGACTTCTTTTTTCGAGCCATCGCGCATCACGGCCACCGCGCGCACTTCCGCCTCGTCGATCGCTGGGTCAACGGTTGCGATGACTTTTCGGCGAATCGCCACCACGTCGGCGCGATTCACTAGCGCGTCCTCAAACTCGCCCTCGCCCGCTTCGCCGAACAGCAATCCGGCGGCGCAGCCGTGATACACGCTGAATTTCGCTTCGAGGCCGTCCTTCGGCTCTTTCTTGCCCGTGAGTTCAAGCACCAGTGAGTGCACGGAAAGCTCAATGCGTTCCACGTCCTCCGCCTTCACGCCCGCCGCGCGCAGCTGCGCGCAGGCGTCAATCGCCGGATGAATCACGATGCCGCACGCAAACGGCTTGTAAGTGTTGAACGAAATCTCAAAGCGTGTACCCAGCTCGTCGGTGATCTCGTTCCAGTCGCACGTTGTTGATGCGACTTGCATGAAGCCACGCGGGGCCTCAAGCGCGCGCTTGCTGGCGGTGAAGCCTTCGCGCGCCATGAGCGCGGCGAGCATGCCCGCACGCGCCGCCGCACCGGGGTGAAACGGCTTAGTCATAGTGCCGAATTGTTCGCGCAGGCCCACCGGGGTGGACGCGGCGATGCCGAGCGCCATTTGCGTTTTATCGGCATCGAGTCCCAGCAAGCGCGAACACGCCGCGGCAGCGCCGAGCATGCCGGTCGAGCCGGTGATGTGCCAACCGCGGTCGTAATGGTCGGGATACATCGCATTGCCAACGCGGCACGCGACGTCGATCCCGAGCACCAATGCGTCAATCACCGTGCGCCCGCTCGCGCCCGTGAGTTCAGCGAGTGCAAGGATCGCGGAGGCGACCGGTCCCGCAGGATGGATGATGGTTTTGAGATGGGTGTCGTCGAAGTCAAACGTGTGTGAGGTGATGCCGTTTATCAGCGCGGCACCGGCGATGTCGATGCGTTCGCGACGGCCCAGAACCGTTGCCTGCGCGGCAGGCTGCATGACCGCGAGCGCACGCAGCGCGGCGTCGGCCGCCTCATGATGCGCCGCGCCGACTGCGCAACCGAACCAATTAAAAAATGTACGGTGCGCCTCGTGGTCCACCGCATCACTCCAGCCACGCGACGGATGGTTCGCAACAAACTCAGCAAGCGTGCGAGTAACGGGAGGCGGATTGTGGTCGGCGGGGACTTGGGTGTTGCGGGCCATTTTGAAAGGTGAGCAGTGAGTGGTGAATAGTGAACGGTGGGCAGCAAGATGGTTTGCAATTTTCCCAACTCAATCCACCGAAATTAATAGTTCCACGGGAAAACTTAGACGCAGATTTCGCTGATGAGTCAGTTGATTTGCGCAGATTTTTTTGGAACAAAACTCACTGAACAGAGAGTAAAAAATCAGCGGCAATCTGCGTTAAATCAGCGTAATCTGCGTCAAAAAGAATACGTAAAATCTATGTGGATCAAGGATCTATCAGGCATTAACCTCAATATTGCGTTCGCGCACAAGCCTGGTCCAGCGCGCGACTTCGGCTTCGATGAATGCACCGAACGCGGCGGGGGTCATAGGCATCGGCTCAAGCGCTTCGCCAGAAAGACGTTCGCGCAGCTCGGGCGTGGCGATTGCCTTGTTAATTTCCTCGTTGAGTTTTGTAACGATGGGCGCAGGCAGTTTCGCAGGCCCAACGATGCCGTACCACTGCACTGCGGTGAACCCATTGAAGCCCAACTCCTCAAACGTAGGCACATCCGGCAGCGCGGCGTGGCGCTTGTTTCCGGTGACGGCAAGTGGCCGCAGTTTCCCGCTCTTAATGTGTTGCAATGCGGCGGCGAGGCCAGGCATCATGAACTGAGTTTGGCCGCCGAGTACGTCGGTAATCGCCGGAGTGATGCCGCGATACGGCGCGTGAGTGGCTTGAATATCGACGGCAAGTTTGAATTGTTCGACGAGCAAATGTGTGAGCGAACCTTGGCCCGACGTGCCGAAACTGAGCGGCGATTTCTTCGCAAGCGCTACGAACTCTTTCACATTGTTCGCGGCGACGCTCGACGACACCACCAGCACATTCGGCGTCCCCGCAACCATCGCAATCGGCGTGAAGTCTTTCACCGCGTTATACGGAATGTTGCGCATCGCCGGATTGGTGCCATGCGTCGCGACGTAACCTAGCATGAGCGTGTAGCCGTCCGGCGCGGCGCGCATTGTCGCGGTCGACGCGATCACGCCGCCACCACCACTCATGTTGTCTACGATGAACGCTTGCCCCAGCGCGCGTTGCAAGCGCTCGGCCACCGTACGCGCCACCAGATCGACACCGCCGCCAGGCGCGACCGGCGAGATGATCTTGACCGTACGATTCGGGTACGGGCCGGATTGCGCGTCAACGTCAGCAGCGATCGCAACGGCCAATGCCGACAGCGCGAATTGAGAAAACTCTCGACGGTTCATATAGGTCTCAACTGCGGTGAAGATTTGGGCGGGATTGTAGAGTTGCTGCCGCAATGGTCGGTGGCGAAAATTCAATTCCCTAGCGCCGGGCTCGCTTAGTGCTTCCTGAGCCATTGCGCTTCGTTCGATCGACCTGTAGGCGCGGACTTGGCCGCGCTCCCTCGTGGCACTCGAGCGACGCCAAGTCGTCGCCTACAGACTCAAAACAAGCGGTATCGCCGCTGCGCTTGTCAATCGGTGCCTCGCGCCCGATCGCGATGAAACTGTTCACGCCAAGCAACATAGCGGTGCTGCTCGATCGCCTCGCGCATCTCTTTGGCGAGGTTCAAGTAGTAGTGCAGGTTGTGAATCGTGTTCAACATCGCGCCGAGGATTTCGCCGGTCTTGTTGAGGTGATGCAGGTACGAGCGACTGAAGTTTTTGCAGGTGTAGCAGTTGCACGTTTCGTCTAGCGGCCGATGATCGTCGCGCATCTTGGCGTTCTTAAGCTTGATGTCGCCGAAGCGCGTGAAGAGCCACCCGTTTCTGGCGTTGCGCGTCGGCATGACGCAGTCGAACATGTCGATGCCGCGCTCCACCGCGTACACCAAGTCTTCCGGCGTACCCACTCCCATCAGGTAGTGCGGTTTGTCCGCGGGCAAGCGCGGACCGATGAAGTCGAGGATGCGATGCATGTCCTCCTTCGATTCACCAACCGAAAGACCGCCGACGGCAATGCCATCAAAGCCGATGTCGTTCAGGCCCGCAAGTGATTCCGCGCGCAGCGACTCAAACAGCGTACCCTGCACGATGCCAAAGAGTGCGTTGGAGTTTTCCAAGCGATTGTGTTCGTCTTTCGAACGCTGCGCCCAGCGCAGACTGCGTTGCAATGAGACGCGCGCTTCATCCGCCGTGGCGTCGGCGGGCGTGCATTCGTCAAGCTGCATGACGATGTCGCTGTTCAACGATCGCTGAATCTGCATCGACACTTCGGGCGAGAGAAACAACTTGTCGCCATTGATCGGCGACGAAAAATGCACGCCCTCTTCGACGATTTTGCGCAATTGCCCGAGCGACCAGACTTGAAAGCCACCGGAGTCCGTGAGAATCGGACCGCGCCAGCCCATGAAATCGTGCAGGCCCTTGAACTGGTCGATGATCGCCGTGCCGGGTCGCAGCCAGAGGTGAAACGTGTTGCCCAGAATGATCTGCGAACCAATGTCGGTAAGCATTTGCGGCGTCATCGCCTTGACGGTGCCGTACGTGCCCACGGGCATGAAGATCGGCGTCTCCACAACGCCGTGATTCAAATGCACACGACCGCGTCGTGCGTGGCCGTCGGTGGTTAGGAGTTCAAATTTCATGGTGCATTTTTCTGCAAGAGCATGGCATCGCCATAGCTAAAAAATCGGTACCGCTCGGCAATCGCGTGCGCGTACAACGAGCGAATATGGTCGTAGCCGGAGAACGCTGAAACGAGCATCAACAGCGTGGATTTGGGCAAGTGAAAATTGGTAAGCAATAAATCCACCACGCGAAACTCGTAGCCCGGCGTAATGAAAATATCGGTCTCGCTCTCGTGCGCGCGCAGCTCGCCGCATTCGCGCACGCAGCCTTCGAGCGTGCGCACACTGGTCGTCCCGACCGCCACCACACGCCCGCCGCGCGCTTTGCACACGTTGATCGCGTCGACTGTCGCTTGCGGCAGGACGTAGCGTTCGCGATGCATTTTGTGTTCGGCAATCGTCTCGGTTTTCACCGGGAGAAACGTTCCGGCACCGACGTGCAGTGTGACCTCCGCCATTGCCACGCCGCGCGCACGGCAGGCGGTAAGTGTGGCTTCATCAAAGTGCAATCCCGCCGTCGGCGCGGCCACTGCGCCCGCGTGCTGCGCGTAGACGGTCTGATAGCGCGAGGTGTCGCTCTCGCCAGCGGCGCGCTGCATGTACGGCGGCAATGGCAATTCGCCCGCGTCGCGCATCAGCGTCTCAAAGTCGCTGTCTGCATCCAGCAGTTGCACTTGAAAGAAGCGATCATCGCGACCGATGATTTCCGCATTGCGTTTGCCCGCGATCACGATGCGCGTGCCGGGCTTAGGCGCATGGCTCGCACGTAGTTGCGTGAGGGCGAGCGTTGGCGTGAGCAAACGCTCGACCAACACCTCGACCACGCCGCCGCTCGTTTTGGCGGCACGCAGGCGCGCGTTGAGCACTTTGGTGTTGTTGAACACGAGCAAATCGCCGGGCCGCAATAGCGATGGTAAATCCGAGAATGTCCGATCCACCGGAGCATCGCTTCGCCCATCGAGCAACCGGCTCGCCGACCGCACCGGCAGCGGATATTGCGCGATCAGCTCGGGCGGCAGCGCGTAATAAAAATCGGCGAGGGAATAGGCACGCGTAGCGCGTGCTGCATGAGTCTGGGGCACTGGACCGGCGCTCCGAAAGAGAAATGAAGTTTGTCACTCGCGCGCAGCACGCGGCGAGCAAGCACGACATTCTATGCGGGCGCCGAGAGTCTATTTCTTACCGTCGGTTTTTGGCGCGTCGGGCAAGGAGCGAACCGTACCAATTTCGACCGAGCTACTTTGGTTACTGATCGAGCGGAGTGCTGACGTTTCGACGAAGCGCTGAATGTGTGACGCGAGCTGGTCGGGCGTGAATGCCGCCTCGACGTCGAGCGAAGCAGATTCTTTGTTGACGATTTTTCGGAAATCGAAGCGTGATTCAGATTTGATGACCTTAAGCGTCTTCGCGTCTAACGTTGTGACCTGCACATAGAAAAACGGCGCGACGAAGCGCTTGGAGGTCGTGCTTTCGCGATCAACCGTTTCGGCGGCATCCGGCAACAAGCCATCGTCAAACGATTCCGACAGCGGCCCTAGCGGCTGAACGTAGAGACCGATGCCGGAGAGTTTCGTCCCCATGCCCTGCCGCTCGGCCATCAGCCACTTTGGCGTGACGACGATCACCTGATCCCACCGAGCGCGATCGGTGTGCGTTTGCAGCATCCGCATCACACCTTCCATCGTGAGGGCTTCGCGATCCTGCGGCAGCGCGAGCTGCACGGCGACATCGGGCCGCATCGCAAGAAGTACGCGCTCCGCCTCCGGGTACTCCAAGGCCACAGCGCGATCAAGGCCGCGAAGCACTGCGACGTTCAAGGCTTGATCGGGAACGGTCAGCATTCGTCGCGAGTAAGGATCGAGATGCGTACCAACAGATTCTTTTTGGCGCACGTGTTGGAATTGATCACCGACAGCTGCGACCAGCGCGAACACGCGCGGCGCCGGCGCGGCGTTCGCGGCGACGGCGGGCGTCGCCGGCACAGCGCCCTGGGCGGCAACGGGCCCGAGCCAAAACAACGATCCGGCGACAAACAGCGGAGCTGCGAGCGCGAACACCCGTCCAAACGCGCGCCGGGAGGGTGAAGTGAAACGAGCTTGCATAGTGGGGTCTCCGTCGTCAGGTGTTCGAGGTGGCGTGGGCGAAACGTGAAATCGCCGCGTGGACAGGAGTCTCCGCAAATTGACCGCTTCGGGCACCAAGCGTGCGACGAACGACGAAATATTGGTCGTGAACTGCAGACGATGCGTTGGTTTGCCTAAGGAAACGCCGCGTCGTGTATGACCAGCGGCTACTTTTTGACGTCAGGCTGCGCTTGCGGTGGAAGCGTGCGCACGGTGCCAACATCGACCGTGCCTTCTCTATCGACCACCATGCGCCGCGCTGCGGTTTCGACAAAACGCTCAATCTCACTACCGAGCTGCGCAGCGGTGAAAGACTTTTCGACGTCTAGCGTGGCGCTGTCCGAGTTGATGATTTTGCGGAAGTCGTAGCGTTCCTCGCGACGCAACACTGCGAGCGTCTTGCCGTCGAGCACCGTGACTTGGATGTAGAAAAACGGTGCGACGTAGGTGTCGGAGCGTGGTTGCTTCTCCTTGCCAAGGTCGCGCACTTCAGCGTCCATCACCGCAATGTCGTCAAACTCCTCGCGTACGTTCGACGCGATGGGCTGCACAAAGAGACCAATGCCGCTGAGCTTCGAGCCCATGCCTTTGCGCTCATCCATGAGCCAGCGCGGCGTCACGACAAATATCTGCTCCCACTTTTCACGCTCGGGCAACGGACGCAAGTAGTCGAGCACCCGTTTCATGGTGTGCGCTTCGCGCGCTTGCGGCAGCACCGCGCGGTCCTCGGCGGTTGGCGTCAGCGTCAGCAGCGTGAGTTCGCTGCCCGGAAATTGCGACGCTAACGCCCGATCCATGCCACGCAACACCATCATATTCAGGCCATTGCCCCCCATCGTGGCCCAGCGCCGAATGTAGGGGTCGAGATTGGAGCCGATGCCCACTTTGCGGCGCACGTATTGGAACTGATCTCCTACCGCGGCGAGCACCGCGACAGACTTCGGCGGCGTGGCGTTCGGAGTCACCGCGACGCCTTGGGCGGATGCGCTGCTCACGATCGCCAACGACGCAACGGCCACAGCACCGCACAGCGTGAGTCGGAGCACTTGAAGTTTCATGGAACGCAACATAGGGTGTCCTCGCGTCGGCGCGGCTGTCTTCGTAAAGTCGAATTATCAGTCTGACGCGACTCGCCGGTGAATGTTCCGTCAGCGGGTGACGGGTCTGTTCGTATCTGAACGCCGGGGCGTGCGTGGATTCCAGCGTATTCCGTATCAGCTTTACAGTTCAACACGCTGCGCTGCGGTCGTTTCACGCATATTTTTTCACAAGTCGACTTAATAAATATTTTGGCTCCACGCGCCAATCCACGGCTGCTGAGCACATGAAGCTATTGCGCGCAACACGATGTACACGCGCGTCGCGAAATCGCGAAGTTTCTGCGCCGCGTCAATCGCATTCGCGTCTGTGCAAACAGCGGTCGAGCCCCGCATTTGCGCCGCGCCGCAGCAATTGGCTTGCGGACAACCCTGCTTGCGCGACGCATTCAACATAGTTACATTTAATAATCAAATAGGAGGATAACCATGGATGTCACATCCAAGCCCGACGCGCCAGCGAGCGACGTCAGCGTGGAGCTGCGCGGCGCGATCGCCATCGTGCGTTTGCAACGGCCGCACAAGCGCAACGCGTTGAGCGACGGTCTCATGGCGCAAGTTGACGCCGCCTTTGCGTCCATCCCCACGAGCGTCGGCGCCGCCGTGCTCACGGGCGACGGCGAACATTTCTGCGCCGGCCTCGATCTCTCCGAACTCAAAGAGCGCGACGCGGTTGACGGCCTGCACCATTCGCGAAGTTGGCATCGCATCCTCACCAATATCGAATTCGGCCGCATTCCGGTCGTCGCGGCGCTGCACGGCGCGGTGGTCGGCGGCGGATTGGAATTAGCGACGAGTTGCCACATCCGCGTGGCGGATGACACCTCGTTCTTCGCGTTGCCTGAAGGTTCGCGCGGCATTTTCGTGGGCGGAGGTGGCTCGGTACGCATCCCGAAACTGATCGGCGCGCATCGCATGCTCGACATGATGTTGACGGGACGCGTCTACAAGGCGGCGGAGGGCGTCGCGCTGGGCTTCGCGCAGTATCACGTCGCGGCGGGCGAAGCGCTGTCGAAAGCCATCGCGATTGCTGAGCGCATCGCGACCAACGCGCCGATGACGAACTACTCGTTGATCCACGCGCTGCCACGCATTGCCGAACAGCCCGCGGACCATGGCTTCATGACAGAAGGTTTGATCTCGGCGATTGCGCAAAGCGCACCCGAAGCCAAAGCCCGGGTACGTGACTTTTTGGAAGGCCGCGGTGCCAAGGTCAAAGCATCATGAGCGCGACCAACGCTCCGAAGTATCGCGATCTGCACTTCGGTGTGGATCGCGTGCATGTGCGCCGTGACGGTGACCACACCTATGTGCGCGCCGAGCAACCACTCGAAAAATTTGCCGATCGCATCACAGATCGCCTCGTGCATTGGGCAACGCTCACGCCAGACCAACCGATGATGGCGCGCCGGGCGTTGAATGCCGACGGTTCACGCGGTGAATGGAAATTCGTCACTTACGGCGAAGCTTTGCGCGCCGCGCGCAGTATCGGACAAGCGCTCCTCAATCACGGCGCGAGCGCCGAGCGACCGCTCGCGATCCTGTCTGAAAACAGCATCGAACACGCGCTCCTGGGGCTCGGTGCGATGTACGTAGGCGTTCCCTATTGCTCCGTTTCCACCGCGTACTCGCTCGTGAGTCAGGACTACGACAAGCTTAAACACGTCGTGCGTACGATCACTCCGGGGGTGGTGTACGCAGCCGATTTGCAACGCTATGGCAAGGCCATCGACGCCGCCATTCCTACGGATACGCCCGTGGTCGTCGACGCGCTCGGCGAGCGCAAACGCGCCAACGGCAGCGTCGACACACTGGCGTCGTGGCTCGCGACCGAACCGACCGCTGCCGTCGACGCCGCAATGCACGCTACGGGACCGGAAACCATCGCGAAATTTTTGTTCACGAGCGGATCGACCAAACTGCCGAAAGCGGTGATCAACACGCAACGCATGTGGTGCGCCAATCAACAGCAGATGCGGCAATCGATGCCCGTGCTCACCGAAGCACCGCCCGTGCTCGTGGATTGGCTGCCGTGGAACCACACGTTCGGTGGCAATCACAATTTCGGCCTCACGATTTACAACGGCGGCACGCTCTACATTGACGACGGCAAGCCCACGCCCGCGTTGATGCACGAGACGCTTCGGAACCTGCGCGAAGTCGCACCGACCGTGTATTTCAACGTGCCCACAGGCTTTGAAGCCATCGCACAAGCCATGCACACAGACGACGGGCTGCGCCGCACGATGCTCTCGCGCGTTCGCATGTTTTTCTACGCCGGTGCCGCGCTTGCACAACCGGTGTGGGACAGCCTGTTCGCACACGCTGAACGTGAAGTCGGTGAACGCATCGTGATGACCACGGGCCTGGGCATGACGGAATCCGGCCCGTTCGGCATTTTTGTCACCAGCCCCAACGTGAAGGCGGGCGACTTGGGCGTACCGACGCCGGGCATGGAGCTCAAACTCGTGCCCGTCGACGGCAAAGTCGAAGTCCGCTATCGCGGCCCGAACATCACGCCGGGCTATTGGCGCAACACCGAAGCGAGCGCCGGTGCGTTCGACGACGAAGGCTTCTTCTGCACGGGCGATGCCGTGAAATGGATCGATGAAAACGATCTCCACAAAGGCGTGCGTTTTGATGGTCGCATCGCGGAGGATTTCAAGCTCGCCACCGGGACGTTCGTGAGCGTCGGACCGCTGCGCGGCAAGATCATTGGCGCTGGCGCGCCGTACGTGCAAGACGCGGTGATCACCGGCATCAACTTACATGAAGTCGGCGCGATGATCTTCCCGATCGTTCCTGCCGTTCGAAAACTCAGCGGCTTGCCCGACAGCGCAAGCCTCGCCGAAGTGTTGGCTGCTGCGCCGGTGCTGGCGCACTTTCAGGATGTAGTGAACAAACTCTCCGAAAGCGCAACCGGCAGCGCCAACCGCATCGCGCGGCTGTGCCTGCTCGCCGATCCGCCGTCGCTGGATAAGGGCGAAATCACAGACAAAGGCTCGATCAATCAACGCTCCGTGCTGGCGCATCGCGCGGCGATTGTCGAGGGCCTGCACGACGACTCGCTTGCGAATATTTTGAAACCACAATGAGCACAGCGAAGTCGCGGCGCGTTTCCACGCCAATGCCCGCGTCAGCGGACGACGGCGTGGACGCAACTGCGAACGAGGCGACCGTAGACACGACGTTTCTTGAATCTCTACTCGGGTACAACGCGCGTCGTGCGGCGCTCACGATCATCGAAGTATTTCTTGATCGGATGTCGGTGTACGGTTTGCGTCCCGTCGATTTTTCGTTGTTGTCGCTGGTGGCACACAACCCCGGCATCACTTCGCGCCAGTTGTGCGCGGCGCTGGGAATCCTCCCGCCGAATCTGGTGCGCCTCGTTGCCGATATGGATAAGCGCGGACTCATTCTGCGCAAACCGCATCCGACCGATGGCCGCGCCATTGGTCTTCATCTCGCCCCCGAGGGCAAGAAGATGATGCGGGACGCCGAAGCCGCTGCGCTGGCACTTGAAGATTCCGTCGCCGCGGATCTGAGTCTTGCAGAACGGCAAACGCTCATGCAATTGCTGCAACGAATTTACAAACCCAAACGGGCCACACCATGAACCACAAAGACTTGATCGCGATCGACATCCACACGCACGCCGAGGTGAGTTGCTGGAATCCGTTTGATGCGTACGGCGAAGAATATGACCGCGCTGCGGACAAGTATTTCCGTTCGAGCAACCGACCAACGATTGCCGAAACGGTCGCGCATTACCGCGAGAAGAAGATTGGTCTAGTGATGTTCACGGTGGACGCTGAGGCAAACCTCGGTCGCAAGCGCATTCCGAACGAAGAAATCGCCGCGGCCGCAAAAGAAAACAGCGACATGATGATCGCGTTTGCGAGCATCGATCCGCACAAAGGCAAGATGGGCGCACGTGAGGCCGAACGCCTCATCAAAGAAGAAGGCATCAAAGGCTTCAAGCTGCACCCGACAGTGCAGGGCTTTCATCCAAACAATCGCATGTGCTGGCCGCTCTATGAAGTGATCAACGCGCACAAGATGCCGGTGATTTTTCACACAGGGCACAGCGGCATTGGCTCGGGCATGTATTGTGGCGGCAAACTGCGGCTCGAATACTCGAACCCAATGCACCTTGACGACGTCGCCGTGAATTTCGGCGATATGCAAATCGTGATGGCGCACCCAAGTTTTCCGTGGCAAGACGAAGCCCTCTCGGTCGCAACGCACAAGCCCAACGTGTGGATCGACCTATCGGGCTGGAGTCCGAAGTACTTCCCGAAACAACTCGTGCATTACGCCAACACGATGCTCAAAGACCGCGTGCTGTTCGGCTCCGACTATCCGCTCATCACTCCCGAGCGCTGGATGAAAGACTTCGAGGAAGCGGGCTTCAAGCCGGAAGTCATGCCGGGAATTCTCAAAGGCAACGCCGTGCGACTTCTCGGCCTGCCAGAATAAGCGCCTAATCGTCGCGCGCGGGTCCATGCCCGGCGCGGCGCAACAACGATCAACGCTTTCGCCCATCGCAAATACGGCAACTATGGCAAAGCCCACCAGCTTTCGCGCGACACTGAAATCCTTGCAGGCATCGGCGACACGCTTCGATGCTGATCAGCAGGCGGCGCGCTTGGCATGCTTGAGCACGTTGCCCGCTTGCGCGCTTCCCAATAGTGCGCTGACGCCTGAGTACCACGACACGCTGCTATTCCTCTGTGCGCACCCAGCATCGGCGAAGGAGTTGCGCCAAAGCGAACGCGAACTCGCGCGGGTTGTTCGGTTCTTTCGCGACGAAGGTTCCGCGTACGGGGAGCGCTTTGACATCAGCGGTTTGCCGTACAACGCCAGTACGGTTCGCTATTCGCACGATTGCGTGCGCTGGCTCTTGACGCACGCGCAATGCCACGTCGCGTTTGACTCGTTCGCGGAGGATGGGCTGCCGTTGAACGCAGCGTTCAAGCTCACATTACCGTCGATTGATCGCAGCGAAACGACCGCCGGCCTCGACAACGAGGAGTTACTGCGCGCGCTTGCCGTACGCGATGACGCGCGCCTGTCATTTCTCGTCGAGCAGTTTGCCCAATTCGACAGTCAACCGTTGGTCAAGGATCATCTCTTTGATGCAATCGGGCTTTACGTGCGTATAACGCCGCGCGACAAGACTCTGTCGCGCGCGTACAACCGACTCGCGGTGAAAAACATCTTTCATCACGACGCCCTGCTTCGCAAGTTTGACTATCTCAGCGTGCTCAATGCACCGCTTCCTGCTGCCGATGCTTATTCGGCGCGTGAGAAGTCGGACGCCATTCGCGTCACGCGCAACGCGATGCTGTTGACCGATCGTGAGACGGATCCAGCGACCTACATGGACGAGCGAACGTTTCGAGTGTTCACGCTCGAACGCGGCATCGCGGTCGCCGTGTTTGGAATGGTGCCTAACCGGCAGCTGCCGCTCGAATCCTACGTAGGATTCACGCTCTTCAAGAACGGCTTCCCGGCGGCGTATGGCGGCGCATGGCTGTTTGGTCGTCACGCTCGCTTCGGCATGAACATCTTCGAAGCGTTTCGGGGTGGTGAGTCCGGTTACATGATGTGCCAGACGCTGCGCGCGTACCGGCAGGCTTTCGCGATTGACGTCTTCGAGGTCGAACCGACGATGTACGGCCTCGACAATCCCGAAGGCATCACCACGGGCGCGTTCTGGTTCTACTTCAAGCACGGCTTTCGACCCGTCGACGCCACTTTACGAGCGCTCGCGCTGTCGGAGCACAAAAAAAGTCAGCAGCCGGGAGGTCATCACAGTAGCGAAGCGACGCTACTGCGCTTCACAGAAAGCAACATGGCGCTCAACCTCGGTGCGGCCAATACGTCGGTTCCGAATGATGTGTTCACTGTCACAAACCGCATCGCGTCCCTAATTCGGCGAAAATTTTCTGGGCACCGAACGCGAGCAACAGAGGAATGCATCGCCGCGTTTCGCGCCAAAGTCGCGCTGCCGGATCAGCTCACTCACGACGAGCAGAACGTCCTCGCCGAACTTGCGCTACTGTGCGAAGCAGTCAACGTCGAAGACCACGAACGCCTTGATCTGCTGCGACGGATGCTGTCGGCAAAGCCAACCGACCTCGACTGCTATCAGGCCTTGCTCACTGCGTTTCTCGAACTCTCGCGGACGCTAACCGCGAAACGTTGACCAATCGACACCGATGCGAAAGGTCTGAAAAAGACGACCGTCTTTCATGCTGCCACCGTGATGATTAGTCGCTGAATGCAGCAGCCCTGAAGGGTAGGCAACCATGCGATTGGAGCGATAGCCGATGCGATCGGTTTCGATCCAGCGCGCAGGCTGCTTGCTGTCCCGCTCGAGTTCCTCACGCAATTCGGCGAGTTTGCATTGCAGTCGTCGCGCGTCAGCCGCGGTGGGTGGCTCGGTGAGGCCCGTGCGTTTGTGCTGCCAGAGCGATGTGCCGCAATCGGGCGGCAAACCCGGCGTCAGATAGATGACCAGCGTGATGTCCTCGAATGGCGTGTCGGAGTGAACGCCGGGCGTTTCCTTGCGCTCGCCCCGAGCAAAGCCCTGGTAGAACACGCCGTTGCACTCATGCGGATCGGTGTCCCAGCGCGTGATTTTCACGCCAATCAACTGTTCAATGCGTCGCCGAATGCCGGGCTCGTGATACACCTTGCGGCTGTGAAAGCCCGTGTACCCCTCGGGCTCGTAATACTCGGCCTGTTGCGCGGCGCGATAGACGGCGAGCGGGTCGCTGTAGAAATCGTCGCGAACGGCAATGAAGCGTTTGTATACGTGCTTTTTCATCGCGCCATTGTGGAGGCCGGGGCGGACGCTGTCGAGCCACGCGCCCAAATTTTGCGCATTCTTTGATTTTCGTCAGTCGCTCACGTTGGCAATGAAGCAGCTCGATTGCGGAACGATCCGCGTGTCCCATCGCCGCTTAGGCCTAGCATCCTTCGAATACCGTCGCCGCTGCGACCATGG
>JAKPSO010000716.1 GCA_029571495.1 Pseudomonadota bacterium | reverse complement strand
GACGCAAACGCCGCGTCCAAGGCATCCGCTGCTCCTGCCGCACCGAGCAAGGCCGAAGCGCCAGCGCCCGCTGCGGCGAAAACCAAACTCTCGTTCAAAGAGCAACGCGAACTTGACGGCTTGCCCACCAAAATCGAAGCGCTCGAAAAAGAACAAGCCGAAATCAACGCGCAACTCGCCGACGGCGCGATCTTTCAAAAAGACCCGAAACGCGCGACCGAACTTTCGAAGCGCACTGGCGAAATCGACGTGCTCGTGATGGAGGCAATGGAGCGCTGGGAAGTCCTGGCGTCGCGCTGATAGCCTAGCAACGAGCGGAACGAACACGACAAGCCATTCTTCGGTGGGAGCGGCGGAAGCCGCGAATAGCGGTCATTCGCGGCTTCCGCCGCTCCCACAAAAGCTGTCGCTTACACGCCGTAGATGGGAAGCAGAACCTAGTCTGGCAACACCGCTGTCACTTCGATCTCGACTTTCGCGCGCATTTCAACGAGCCGCGAAACCTCCACGCAACTCATTGCCGGGAAGTTGCGGCCGATAACGTCGCGATACACGGTGCCGAGTTCTTTGAGTTGCGCCACGTACTCATCGCGATCTACGATGTACCACGTCATGCGCGCCATGTGCTCAGGCCCGGCGTTGGCCTCGCGCAGTACGGCGACGACGTTGATGAGGGCCTGTCGGACTTGCGCGATGAAATCGTCCGACTCGAATTGCTGCGCGCCATTCCAGCCTATTTGGCCGCCGACAAAAATCATCGTGCCACGCGCGGCGATGCCGTTGGCGTACCCTTTCGGCGGTAGCCACGCGGGTGGTTGCAGGAACTTCATCATGATGCGTGTCCTTTGGTTGCAACTTCAAGTTGCCGTAAACGGTGGCGCTGCAATTTGCCGGTCTCGGTACGTGGAAGCGCCGACAGAAATTCGACTTGGCGCGGATATTTGTAGGGCGCGAGGTTGGCCTTCACAAAGTCTTTGAGCGCCTGTTCCGTATCCGCGTTCGGCGGAAAGTCAGGTCGCAGCACGACAAAGGCCTTGACGACCATGCCGCGCTCTAGGTCGGGCACGCCGATCACAGCGCACTCGGCCACTGCCGGGTGTTGTACGAGGCAATTTTCGACTTCGGGTCCAGCAACGTTGTAGCCCGAGGTCACGATCATGTCGTCGTCGCGCGCTTGGTAATAGAAATACCCATCAGCGTCCATCACGAACGAGTCGCCGGGATAATTCCATCCGTTGCGCACGTACTTTTGTTGCCGCTCGTCGTCGAGATATTTGCACCCCGTCGGCCCGATCACCGCAAGTTTGCCAACCGTTCCCGGCGGCAGCGGTTCTCCTGTCTCGCTGACGACTTGTGCGCGATAACCGGGCACCACCTTGCCGATCGCGCCTTGGCGAACTTCATCGTCCGCGCTCGAAATGAAAATGTGAAACATCTCGGTCGCGCCTATGCCGTCGATCATCTCGATGCCGGTCGCCTGTTTCCACAGCTGGCGCGTCGCGTCCGGTAATCCTTCTCCCGCGCTCACGCTTTTCTTCAGCGTTGGCATCGGCGTCTTCTCTGCAACCAGCGCCATGCGTCGATAGAAACTCGGTGCCGTATAACAAATCGTCGCGCCGACGGAATTGATCGCGGAGATCATCGACTCCGGCGTGTACGCGGCGTCCGCGAAGTACACGCTCGCGCCCGCTGACATCGGAAACAGCAACAGCCCGCCCAACCCAAAGGTGAACGCGAGTGGCGGGGACCCGACGACGATGTCCTCTGGCGTCGCGCGCAGTACGTGTCGCGGCCACGCTTCGCAGGCTGCGAGCAGATCGCGGTGTGTGTGTAACGCCGCTTTCGGTGTGCCGGTCGTGCCGCTCGTGAAGGCCATCAGCGCCACATCGTCGTGCGTCGTCTTCGCGGCTGGGCAATCAGTGCTCTTCGTTGTCGCGGTTTGTTGCAGTGACTCCAGCGTCACGATGTGTGTGAGCACGGGGCATTGTTGTTGTGCAAGCAACAATTCCTCGGTGAGCGCCTCGACGCATAGTGCATGCGAAATCTCTCCCTTGCGGATCACGTCGCACAGTTCGCGTGAGCGCAGCATCGGCATCGTCGTCACTGCAATCAAACCGACCTTCACTACCGCAAGCCACGCAATCGCCATCGCGATGCTGTTGCCACCACGCAGTAGCACGCGATTGCCGCTCACCAGGCGCATGTCGTCGATTAGCACGTGCCCGATCTGATTCACGCGATCAAGCACGTCCGCATACGTCAATGCTTGGCGCGCATCACGAAGCAGAATTCGCGAGCCGTTACCATCAGCGACGTGACGATCCACGAGCTCGACAACCGCGTTGAGTTGCCCTGGAAATTGCAATTCCGGTCGCTCAAAAATGAGCTGAGGCATGGCACCGGCGGCGGGCATGCGCTCATGAACGAAGCGATCAATTTGTGTGCTCATCCGTTGCCTCCCGTGGATTTCGGAGCTGCCTCTGCCAGCACCGACTTACCAATGATGAGTTGTTGCACTTCCGTCGCGCCTTCGTAGATGCGCAGCGATCGAATGTCACGATAGAGCGACTCGACGCGACTGCCGACTTTTACGCCAAGCCCGCCGTGCATTTGCAGCGCAGCGTCAATCACACGCTGCGCGTTTTCTGTGGCGACCATTTTCGCCATGGCTGCTTCGCGCGTCACTCGCGTTGACGCGCCTCGTGCGATGGCGTCGTCGCGAAGCCACGCCGCGCGGTACGTGAGCAGTGCGCCCGCGTCGATGTCAGCGGCCATATCGCCGAGCTTCGCTTGCGTAATTTGAAAGTCCGCGAGCGTGTGCCCGAACATCTTTCGCCGTCGTGTGTGGGAGACGGCTTCCGACAACGCGCACCGCGCGAATCCGAGCGCAGCGCCCGCGACCGACGCGCGGAAAATATCCAGCGTCTGCATCGCAAGCTTGAAGCCAGCGTTTTCCGCCCCCAGCAGTGCGCCCGCAGCCACCTTGCAATCGCGCAATACCACGGTTGCCAGCGGGTGCGGTGCCATCACTTCAATGTGCGCGGAATCGTCGAGCCCCGGCGTATTGGCGTCGACAATGAAGCAGCTCATGCCCCGTGTGCCGGCTGCGGGATCGGTCTTAGCGAATACGCAGTAATAGTCGGCGATGCCGCCGTTGCTGATCCACGTCTTCGTGCCATTGAGTCGCCAGCCGTTTCCGTCGCGCACCGCAGTCGTTGCGAGCGCGCCCGCATCAGACCCAGCATCAGGCTCCGACAAAGCAAACGCTGCGATCTTCTCTCCACGACCCACCGCGGGCAGGTACGCGTCGCGTTGGGTGGCATCACCTTCCAGCGTTATCGCGCCGCTGCCCAGTCCTTGCATCGCAAACGCGAAGTCCGCGAGCGGCGAATGAAACGCGAGCGTTTCGCGGATCACCACCAGCGCCCGCGAATCGAGCGCGGGCAGTGCACCCCCTTGCGCCTGCGGTACGCACCAGCGCAAGAATCCCGCATCGCCGAGCGCCTTCACCCACGCTCGACACGCCGCGCGGTCGTCGTGTTCATCGATCTCTTGCGTTCCGAGCCACGCTGCTAAATCTTTGGCAAGTGTGCGATGCGCTTCGTCAAAGAACGGTAACGACAGGTGCTTTTGATCTGGGCTCATGGTGTGTCTTTCACGTCTACGTTCGATCTTGCAAGCAGTTAGTTGCCTTCAAACACCGGCTTCTGCTTTGCTGCAAACGCGTGATACGCACGGTGGAAGTCTTTCGTCTGCATGCAGATGGCTTGCGCCTGCGCCTCGGCTTCGATGGCTTGGTCGATCGTCATTGCCCACTCTTGATGCAACATGGTTTTGGTCATGCCGTGTGCGAACGTCGGACCAGCGACGAGACTCTGTGCGAGCGCGAGCGCACTCGCGTCAAGCGCGTCCGCTGCGTGTAGCGCATTGAAAAATCCCCACGCGAAGCCTTCGTCGGCGGTCATCGCACGGCCCGTGAACAAAAGCTCTGCCGCGCGGCCCTGACCGATCACACGCGGCAGCAAAGCGCACGCGCCCATGTCCGCGCCCGCAAGACCTACGCGAGTAAACAGAAACGCCGTCTTGGCGGACGGCGTACCAAGGCGCATATCGCTCGCGAGCGCCATCATCGCCCCGGCTCCCGCGCAAATGCCATCGACGGCCGCGATCACGGGCTGTGGGCAGGACTTGATGGCTTTAACCAAATCGCCGGTCATGCGCGTGAAGGCAAGAAGCTCCGGCATGCTCATCTTCGTGAGCGGCCCGATGATTTCGTGAACGTCACCGCCCGAGCAAAAATTGCCGCCTTCTCCGCTCAGAATGACCGCTTTGATGTCCGTCGCGTGGACCAGATTGCGAAATAAATCACGCAGCTCAGCGTAAGAATCGAAGGTCAGCGGATTTTTTCGTTCGGGTCGATTGAGCCGAACGCGAGCGATGCGCCGTTCGCCATCGCCGGAGGTCGTGAAGTGAAAGTGGCGCGCGCTGTAGTCCGCCATCGGCTTGAAGCCAGCGGCCATTGGGTTTTGTGAGTTCATGGCGTTATTGATTCCGGCGAGTTAATACGTTGTTTGACCTTACCGAGTAGCGTGTGCAATGACTTCACTTCGCGCTCGCTGAGGCCTGATAACGCGTCGATGATCCAACGTTCGTGCGCCTCGGCCATCTCTGCGAAGGCCTTGCGCCCAGCGGGTGTTAAGCGAATCAGCAGCGCCCGACGGTCGCCCTCGACCGGCACACGCTGCACCATCTTTTCGGCTTCGAGTTGATCGGTGATGCCGGTCACGTTGCCGCCGGTCACCATCATGCGCCGCGACAGCTCGTTCATCTTTAGGCCTTCCGGAGCACGCTCCAACTGCGCCATCAGGTCAAAGCGCGGCAGCGTGGTGTCGAACTGCGCGCGGAGCTGACCGCGAACGCGTTGTTCAACCAATTGCGTGCACGTGAGCATGCGCAGCCACAATCGCAGGGCGTCGTGGTGGTCATCGCGGGCGCGGGCTTCCATGTCCATCACATCACCTCGCCGCCGGAAATAGACAGAGCTTGCCCAGTCACCGCTTCGCTTCCGGCGCGACAAAGCCACAGCACCGCATTCGCGACTTGTTCGGGCGTCACGAGCTGCCCTTGTGGATTGCCTTTCACAAGTTGCGCGCGCGCGGCATCGGCGCTCCGACCCGTGGTGTTCACGATATTCGCGACTGCACTTGCCACGATGTCAGTGTCGGTATAGCCGGGGCAGACCGCGTTCACCGTGATGCCTTTGGTCGCGACTTCAAGCGCCAGCGCGCGTGTGAGTCCCAATACGCCGTGCTTCGCCGCGCAATAGGCACCGACGTAGGGATAGCCGCGTTGAGCCGCCGTGCTCGCGATGTTCACGACGCGTCCCCAACGTGCGGCGATCATGTCGGGCAACACGGCACGTGTGCAGAAGAAGGTGCCGTTCAAATTCACGCCGAGCATCTGTGCCCACAATGCGTCATCGGTGCGTGTGAGCGGCGCGCTCTGCGCTTGACCCGCGTTGTTGACGAGTACTTCGATAGGCCCGAGTCCGTCGCGAGCAACGGCGAAAGCCGAGGTCACGGACGCGCTGTCGCTGATATCGCAAACGATGACTTGCGCCTGAGCGGACGCGGGCAGGCGCGCTGCGGTGGCGTCGAGCGTTTCGCGGTGACGACCAACAAGCGTCACTCGCGCGCCTTCGGCCGCGAGCGCGGCGGCGATTGCGGCGCCGATACCTTTACCCGCGCCAGTGACTAGCGCGTGTCGTCCCACGAGATCAGCCATTGCTCGCCATCGCTTTCTCGCGAGCGAAGTTCGCTTCCATTTGCGTCTTCGCGCTGCGATATTGCTTCGGCCAACCGATGGCTTGCACGCCGATCTTTGCTGCTTCGGTGAGTGTCCACGCAGGATTTGCCAAATGTGGTCGCGCGATCGCGCACAGGTCAGCGCGGCCAGCTGCGATGATGCTGTTGACGTGATCGGCTTCACTGATCGCGCCGACTGCGATGGTGGCAATGCCCGCTTCGTTGCGCACTTGATCGGCGAATGGTGTTTGGAACATGCGGCCAAACGTGATTTTTTCTTGCTTGCTGACTTGTCCCGACGAGCAATCGATCATGTCCGCGCCCGCCGCTTTGAATGCACGCGCGATCTCTACGGCGTCATCCGGCGTGATGCCGCCCTCCACCCAATCGTGCGCCGAAATGCGCACCGACATCGGCAACGTGCTCGGCCACGCCGCGCGCACCGCGGCGAAGACTTCAAGTGGAAAACGCAGACGATTCGCGAGCGAACCGCCGTATTCATCCGTGCGAATGTTCGTCAACGGCGAGATGAAGCTCGACAGCAAATAGCCGTGCGCACAATGCAATTCCAGCCAATCGAACCCCGCGCGAGCGGCGCGTGTCGTGGCCGCTACAAACTGCACGCACACTTCGTCCATGTCGGCGCGCGTCATCGCACGCGAGACTTGGCTCACACCTTCTAAATACTGCTGCGGCGAAGCGGATATGAGCGGCCAATTGGGTTCGGTGTCGTTTGCTTCGAGCGGTTGGTCGATACCATCCCACGCGCGGCGCGTCGAGCCCTTGGCGCCCGCGTGGCCCAACTGCACGCCGATCTTGGCGTCACTGTTCGCGTGTGTGAAATCAACAATGCGCGTCCACGCGCGCTCCTGCGCATCGGTCCACAACCCAGGGCAACCTGGTGTGATGCGCGCCGTGGGGCTCACGCACGTCATCTCGGCCATTACCAACCCCGCGCCACCGAGTGCGCGCGCGCCCAGATGTGCGAGGTGATAGGCGCCGACCACGCCGTCAACCGCCGAATACTGCGCCATCGGCGAAACGACGACGCGGTTCTTCAGCGTCACGCTGCGACACGTGTATGGCGTAAACATCGGAGGCAAGGTACGGTCCGCGCCAGCGCGTCGTGCGAACCACGCCTCATAACCTTCAAGCCACGCCTTGTCGCGCAGGCGCAAATTTTCGTGGCTGATGCGTTGGCTGCGCGTGAGCATCGAGTACATGAATTGCTCGGGTTCAAGTTGGTCGCAGTAGCGCTCGCCGCACACTTCAAACCACGCCATCGCATTCCACGCCGCGTTTTGCAATCGCAGCGTTTCCACGCGTCGTGCTTCTTGGTAGGCGCGCAACACATCGGCAAGCTGCCTCGGCGCGTCGCCGAGCAACTGAAACTGGCGCGTCAATTCAATCGCGTCTTCAATCGCGAGCTTGGTGCCCGAGCCGATCGCGAAGTGCGCTGTGTGCACTGCGTCGCCCATGAGCACAACGTGGCTGCCGTGCGGATTCTTGAGCCACCATTGTTCGCACACCACGCGTTGAAAGGCGAGCCACGCCGAGCCGCGCAGATGGCGCGCATTGGTCATCAGTTTTTCGCCTTGCAAATTTTTGGCGAAGAGCTTTTCGCAGAACGCGATCGACTGCGCTTGATCGGCCTTGTCGAGGTCGTGCGCGAGCCACACATGTTCGGGGCACTCGACGATGAACGTCGTAGTCGTTTCGTCGAACTTATAAATGTGCGCCTGAAACCAGCCGTGCTCGGTCTTCTCGAAGAGGAAGTTGAAGGCGTCGTATTGCTTGTTCGTGCCAAGCCAAATGTAGCGATTGGGCCGCACCACGATATCGGGCTTGAATACGTGCGCGTATTTGTCGCGAATTCCCGAGGAAATGCCGTCGCTCGCGATGACGAGATCGGCGTCGGCGTATGCGTCGTCTGACTTCACCTCGGTTTCGAAGACGAGCTTCACGCCCAGCGCCTCGCAGCGCGCCTGCAAAATGTTTAGGAGTTTCTTGCGACCAATACCGACGAAGCCGTGGCCGCCGGAACGAATCACACGGTCCTTGAAGTGCAATTCGATGTCGTCCCAATGATTGAACGCCTGCTCAATTTCGGCCGTGGTTTCGGCGTCACACTCACGCATGTTTTCAAGCGTCGCGTCGGAAAACACGACACCCCATCCGAACGTGTCGTACGGCTTGTTGCGCTCGACGACCGTGATGTCGTTGGCCGCGTTCAGCTTTTTCATTAACAGCGCAAAGTACAAACCTGCCGGACCACCGCCGATACACACGATTCGCATGATGAGGACTTTCTCGCCAGATGTATTAGGCGGCGATTATTGACATCTAAAGAAAATGTGTCAAGTGCATCGGATCGCGACACGATCGTACGTCCCCAGATCCGATGCGCGAGGGTGGTTGCGCGACGGTCGGACCAGGCGTTAAACTCCCCCCCAGTATCAAAACTGCGGGTCTACCGTCCATGCCTCACAGTCCCGAAGAGAAGAAACGCGCCATCACGCGTCTGCGCCGCATACGTGGCCAGTCGGAATCGCTGGAGCGCGTCATTCAAGATGGCGCGACATGCAGCGCCGTGTTGCAACAACTCGCCGCAATGCGCGGTGCGATCAACGGGTTGATGTCGGATGTGCTGGAGGGCCACTTGAAAGAAACCTTCGGACATGCCGATTGCGACGACGGTTCGGTCGCCGACCCAACGCACGCCAAAGTTCACGAGGCCATCGACGAAACAGTGTCGTTGGTTCGCTCATATCTCAAATAAATACTCACAAGGAAATACACATGAAATCACGCGCCGCCGTAGCGTTCGAAGCAGGCAAACCGTTGCAGATTGTTGAGATTGATGTCGAGCCGCCGCGCAAGGGCGAAGTGCTGGTCAAGATTTCGCACACCGGCGTGTGCCACACCGACGCGTTCACGTTGAGCGGCGATGATCCCGAAGGCATCTTTCCGTCAGTGCTCGGACACGAAGGCGCGGGCGTCGTGGTGGAAGTCGGCGAAGGCGTGACCAGCCTCAAGCCCGGCGACCATGTGATTCCGCTCTATACCGCGGAGTGCCGCGAATGTAAATTCTGCAAATCGGGCAAGACGAACCTCTGCCAAAAAGTGCGCGCGACGCAAGGCAAAGGCTTGATGCCGGACGGCACGTCGCGCTTTTCGTACCAAGGCAAGCCGATTTACCACTACATGGGCTGCTCGACGTTTAGCGAGTACACCGTTGTGAACGAAATTTCGCTCGCGAAGATCAACCCCGCGGCGGATCATGAAAAAGTGTGCCTGCTCGGGTGCGGCGTGACCACAGGGATCGGCGCGGTGCACAACACCGCGAAAGTGAAAGAGGGCGACACCGTTGCGGTGTTCGGACTCGGCGGCATTGGCCTCGCGGTGATTCAAGGCGCCAAGCAAGCGAAGGCCGGACGCATCATCGGTATCGACACCAATCCCGGCAAGTTTGAACTCGCGAAGAAAATGGGCGCGACCGATTGCGTGAACCCGAAAGACAGCAGCAAACCGATTCAAGACGTGATCGTCGAGATGACCGACGGCGGCGTCGAATTCAGCTTCGAATGCATTGGCAACGTACACGTCATGCGCGCCGCGCTCGAGTGCTGTCACAAAGGTTGGGGCGAGAGCATCATCATCGGAGTCGCGGGAGCGGGGCAAGAAATTTCCACGCGTCCGTTTCAGCTCGTCACCGGTCGCGTGTGGCGCGGCTCAGCGTTCGGCGGTGTGCGCGGACGCACGCAACTCCCCGGCATGGTCGAGCAAGCGATGAAGGGCGACATCGATCTCGACTCGTTCGTCACGCACACGCGCTCGCTAGATCAAATCAACGAAGCGTTCGACCTTATGCACGAAGGCAAATCGATCCGCACGGTGATTCATTTCTAGTATCGCGAACGTAGGTGTAGGCGCGGACTTGGCCGCGCTTGGCGGCATTGAGCGACGCCAAGTCGTCGCCTACGAGGGGTTTCGCGTAGCGAACGAAGAATTGTCGGATGCATCGTTGTAGGCGCGGACTTGGCTGCGCTTGGTGGCGTTTTGAGCGACGCCAAGTCGTCGCCTACACAGACGGCGCTCGGCGTTGCGTTTCACTAACCCGTGTTACGCAACCCCGCCGCAAGTCCGTTAATCGACAAATGCAGCGCGCGCTTCGTGCGCTCTTCGGTGTCACCCGAGCGCACGCGGCGGATGAGTTCGATCTGCAAGTGATTCAATGGATCGAGATACGGGAAGCGATTGCGGATTGATCGCGCGAGCGTCGGGTTGTCGGCGAGTGGTGCCGCACCGACGAG
>JAKPSO010000603.1 GCA_029571495.1 Pseudomonadota bacterium | reverse complement strand
TGACCGGTTGGTCCGCACGACTTAAACTCGGCTTCGAGCGTCGCGATGAAAACAAGACGCAGCGCACCGTTATGGCGGAGCGCAGACACTTTGGCCCGCTACGCATCTTAAAGCCGCTCTACCCTGAAGGCGAAGACATTTGCCACGGCGTGATCGTGCATCCTCCGGGCGGCATCGTGGCGGGCGATTCGCTGTCAATCGCTGTCGCTGTGAGTACGTCGGCAAGCGCACTGATCACTACCCCCGGCGCGCAAAAGTGGTATCGCTCAGGCGGCAAATCGGCGAGCGCGGAGACGCGGTTGCGCGTGGCTGCCGGCGCGTCGCTTGAATGGTTGCCACAGGAGACGATGGTCTTTGATGGTGCGTTTGCGCGGCAGACGCTTGAAATTCAGCTTTCGGCAAATGCCCGCTTTTTCGGATGGGAAATGCTTTGCCTTGGCCGCACGACGCGCGGCGAGCGCTTCAACGAGGGGCAGTTTCGTCAACGCATTGAATTGGTGCGTGAAGAGTCGTGCGCACCGTTGTGGCGCGAATCGATGCTGCTCGATGGCGACGACGCGCTTTTGCGGTCGCCGCTCGGGATGCGCGGTCATCCGGTGCTTGGCACCGCGTGGTTGGTGTACCCGTGCGACGCGCACGACGGGGTGGTGTTACTCGGCGAGGTGCGTGAAGCGCTTGGCGAACAAACCGCGGCGGCTGCGTCGTCGCCCGAACCGGGCCTCATCGTCGTGAAAGTGCTGGGCGACGCGCCGGAGACGGTACGCAACTTGCTAATTGCCGTGTGGCGCAAAATGCGGAAGCAGATCATTGGGCGCGAGGCAGTGCTCCCGCGCATCTGGAGTACCTAACACTTGGAACTACTATGGACCTAAGCCCCAGAGAAAAAGACAAACTCCTGATCTTCACGGCTGGGCTCGTCGCCGAGCGGCGCAAGGCACGTGGGCTGAAGCTGAATTACCCCGAAGCTATTGCTCTGATCAGCGCAGCGGTGCTCGAAGGCGCGCGCGATGGACAAACGGTCGCTCAACTCATGAGCTACGGCACCACGATTCTCACGCGAACGGACGTGATGGAAGGCGTGCCGGAAATGATTCCCGACATTCAAGTCGAGGCGACGTTTCCTGACGGCACGAAGCTCGTCACCGTACACAACCCAATTCAATAAACGCAGAGTGAGGCGAACATGATTCCCGGAGAAATCCTCACACAAAGCGGTGAAATTGAACTCAATGCGAAACGAAAGACACAAACGCTCGCGGTGTCAAACAGCGGTGACAGACCGATTCAGGTTGGTTCGCACTACCACTTCTTCGAAACCAACAACGCACTGCAATTTGATCGCAAGATCGCGCGAGGTATGCGTCTCAATATCGCCGCGGGTACGGCTGTTCGCTTCGAGCCGGGGCAGTCACGCACCGTCGAATTGGTGGAGCTTTCGGGGGCCAAAACCGTGTTTGGTTTTCAAGGCAAGGTGATGGGGGCTCTTGCCAAAGCGACTTTGAGGAAGCCCGCGACCAGCGCGACAGCAACCAAACCCAAGTCCACGAAGTCCGCGGCCGAGAAGCCCGCCAGTAAAGCGAAAGGAAACAAACGATGACCACGCTTTCACGACGCGCCTACGCCGAAATGTTCGGGCCGACGACGGGCGACCGCGTGCGGTTGGCGGACACGGATTTGTTCATCGAAGTTGAGCGCGACCTCACGACCTAC
>JAKPSO010000585.1 GCA_029571495.1 Pseudomonadota bacterium | reverse complement strand
GATGCTGCGTATTTCGTGGCGCATTTGCAGGCGAATCCGCGCGTCAAGGTTTGACAGCGGCTCGTCGAGCAATAAGATTTGCGGCTCGACAGCGAGCGCTCGTCCGAGTGCGACGCGCTGACGCTGGCCGCCAGAGAGCTCTGCGACGGGGCGCGTCTCAAAGCCTTCGAGACCGAGCATGGCGAGAAGCGTTGCCACGCGCGTCGCGATGTCGGCTTTGCTCACGCCACGCAGCTTCAGGCCGTAGCCGATGTTTTGCGCGACGTTCATGTGTGACCAAAGAGCGTACGACTGGAACACCATCGCCATGCCGCGACGCTCGGGCGCGAGCGAAAGCACATCGGCGCCGTTCACACGTATCGCGCCGCTGCGCGCCGGGTTGAAGCCCGCGAGTGTTCTCAGCAAGGTTGTTTTGCCGCAGCCGGAGGCGCCGAGCAGCGCGATAAAGCTGCCGCGCGCGATGTCGAAATTGATGCCCTTCAGCACTTCGTTGTCGCCATACGCGACGCGTAAATTCTCGATGCTGATGAGCGCTTCCGTCATCGCCCCTCCTCCGGTAACGCCGACTTCATTGACAGCGATTAAAGCATGCAACGATAGTGCTGCACTGCGACAAAGGCGTGACAAAAGTTTCGTTCTTGCGTATTCCGGTTGCGTGGCGCGCCGCGAATATTTTGACTCGACGCGACGGCCCGCGCTCAACTTCGCACGGGAACGCTGAAGCTATGGCTTCTTAGCGCCCGCGGCCAGCGGGTGGAGCTTAGGGTCAATTTTCTTCGGTAGTCGACATCCAGAAAAAAACAGCGCTAACGACCGTAGTACGGTCGTTAGCGCTGTTTAGCTGTCAATGCGGTGATCGCTTGCGGGCGTGCGTCTGTGGGAGCGGCGGAAGCCGCGAATGACGTTATTCGCGGCTCCCGCCGCTCCCACAAAACTACTACTGCGCCTGAATGATGCGCAACATGCGGCGCAGCGGTTCGGCGGCGCCCCAGAGCAGTTGGTCGCCGATGGTGAACGCGCCGAGATACTGCGGGCCCATCGCGAGTTTGCGCACGCGACCGACCGGAATCGTCATCGTGCCGGCGACGTTCGCAGCGGTTAGGTTTTGCTCGGTCGCGACGCGCTCGTTCGGGACGTACTTCACCCATTCGTTGTCGTTCTTGATCATGTCCTCGATGTCGGCGAGGGGCACGTCTTTTTTCAGCTTGAAGGTGAGCGACTGCGAGTGGCAGCGCATCGAGCCAACGCGTACGCAGGTCGAATCAATTGGAATTTCCGAAGTGCCGAACATGGAGCCGAGGCCCATGATCTTGTTGGTCTCGGCGCCGCCTTTCCATTCTTCAAGGCTGGTGCCGTCGCCGCGGTCAGCGTCGATCCACGGAATCAAGTTGCCGCCGAGCGGCACACCGCGGAAGTTCGCCGTTTCGGCGGGTGTGAACGCGCGTTGCTTCGCGGTGACTTTGCGGTCGATTTCGAGAATCGCGCTCGCGGGGTCGTCGAGCAGATCTTTAACTTCGGCGTAGAGCGCGCCGTATTGCGTCAGGAGTTCGCGCATGTTCGGCGCACCGCCCCCGGAGGCTGCTTGGTAGGTGGAGGTTTGCATCCACTCGACGAGGCCGGCTTTGTAGAGCGCGCCGACGCCCATCAGCATGCAGCTCACGGTGCAGTTGCCGCCGATCCAGTTTTTTACGCCCTTAGCGAGTGCGGTCTGGATGACCGGCATGTTGACCGGGTCAAGAATGATGATGGCGTCGTCGGCCATGCGCAGGATTTTCGAGGCGTCGATCCAGTGCCCGTTCCATCCCGCCGCGCGCAGCGGTGCATACACGGCTTTCGTGTAATCGCCGCCTTGGCAGGTAATGATCACGTCCATCGCCTTGAGCGCGGTAATGTCGTTGCCATCTTTCAGAATCGGGTCAAACACTTTGCAGCCTTCAATCTTGGGCGCGGGTTTACCGGCCGAAGAGGTGCTGAAAAAAGTCGTTTCGATGGCGTCAAAGTCGCGCTCAGCGCTCATGCGTTGCATGAGAACCGAGCCAACCATGCCGCGCCAGCCGACGAGACCGACCGAAAGCTTGGACAGGGACATGAGTTTTCCTCGTTTTTGTGGGTAAAGAACAAAGTTTGCTGCGGTGCAGCGAGCCCAGAAGAATAGCGCATTTCATCGGAAAATGCCCGATTTCCGGGCAATCAGCGCAGCCGCGTTGCGTCTTTTGCGCTGCACCGCTACAAAAGCGGTACCGCAATCAGATAAAATCTGTGGGTTGTCCGGTCCGCGCGTGTTTTTGCGTAAGTGAAAAACAAGGCAATCGGGCCCGGAAGACCCTTCAAGAAGCGCTTTCAAGCGCCTTCGGGATCGCGCGAAGTCAAACTAGCCACAAAAAAGCCAATGAGCGAACCAATCAATACATCCAGACGTCGCACGGTGATCGCTGCGACCGCCGTGCCCGGTGCTATTACCGGTGCCGCCATCGTCGCACCGTTCGTCGCCTCGCTGGCCCCGTCGGAGCGAGCCAAAGCCGCCGGCGCGCCGGTCGAAGTCGATATCTCCAATTTGAAGCCCGGCGAAAAGAAAAACGTCGAATGGCGCGGCAAAGTCGTGTGGGTCATGAAGCGCACGGCCGAGCAAATCGCCGCGCTCGCGAACATCCCAGACTCGCAGTTGCAAGACGCGAAGTCTCTCAAGGCCAACCAGCCGTCGTACGTGAGCGGCGCAACGCGCTCGATCTCGCCGGACTTGGTGGTGATGGAAGGCGTGTGCACCCACTTGGGCTGCTCGCCAACGGAAAAGGCCACGCCGGGCGAACTCGGTAACGATTGGCCGGGTGGTTTTTACTGCCCTTGCCATGGCTCGAAATTTGACTTTGCAGGCCGCGTGTTTACGGGCTCGCCAGCGCCGCGAAATTTGGATATCCCGCCGCACAAAATTGATGGCAGCAAGCTCATCATCGGCATTGGTCAAGACGGGAAAGAGGCGTAATCATGGCTGGAACTCCTAGCAACCACCCGTCAATGTTCAAAAGCCCGTTGATGAATTGGGTCAACGATCGCTTTCCACTGACTGCGCTGATCAAAACTTCTGCTGCTGACTACTACGCGCCGAAGAACTTTAACTTTTGGTACTACTTCGGCTCACTGGCACTCTTGGTGCTCGTGCTGCAGATCGTCACCGGTATTTTCCTGACGATGAACTACAAGCCTGACGCGGCCTACGCGTTTGGCTCGGTGGAATACATCATGCGCGACGTCGACTACGGTTGGCTCATCCGCTACATGCACTCCACCGGCGCTTCGATGTTCTTCGTCGTCGTGTATCTGCACATGTGCCGTGGCCTGATGTACGGCAGCTACCGCCAACCGCGCGAGCTGACGTGGATTTTCGGCATGCTGATTTACCTTTGCCTGATGGCCGAAGCGTTTTTCGGGTATCTGCTCCCTTGGGGCCAGATGTCGTTCTGGGGCGCGCAGGTCATCGTGAACATCTTCTCGGCGATTCCGTTCATCGGCCCCGATCTCGCGGTCTGGATTCGTGGTGACTACTCGATTGGCGACGCCACGCTGAACCGCTTCTTCGCGTTCCACGTTATTGCACTGCCGCTCGTGTTGCTCGGCCTCGTGGCGGCGCACTTGATCGCGTTGCATGAAACCGGTTCGAACAATCCGGACGGCGTTGAAATTAACAACGGCCCGAAAGGCAATCGTTGGTCGAAAGATGCGCCCGCTGATGGCATTCCTTTCCATCCGTATTACACGGTGAAAGACATTTTTGGCGTGGTCGTGTTCCTCATGATCTTTACGGCGATTGTGTTCTTCCTGCCGGAGATGGGTGGTTACTTCCTTGAGTACAACAACTTCGTCCCCGCCGATCCACTGAAGACACCAGCGCACATCGCGCCGGTGTGGTATTTCACGCCGTATTACTCGATCCTTCGTGCGGTGCCTCCGCTCTTCGGTTCGCAGTTCCCTGGCGTCATCGGCATGGGCCTGTCGGTCATGATCTTCTTCGCGCTGCCTTGGCTGGATCGTGGCGCTGTGAAATCGATCCGTTATCGCGGAAACCTCTTCAAAGCGTTCTTCGCGATGTTCATCATTTGCTTCCTCGTGCTCGGTTACTTGGGCGTTAAGCCGACGAGCGTGTGGGGCCAGTTCGGTGACTGGGCGAACTTTATGGATACGAAGGACGTTGCGACTTGGGTCGCCCGTCTTTGCACGATTGGCTACTTCGCCTTCTTCTTCTTGATGCCGTGGTACACGAAGGTCGATAAGACCAAGCCGGAACCCGCACGCGTTACGATGCACTAGGCGAGGAGAAAATAACAATGAAAATCAAATCGCTTCTCGCCTCGCTGGCTCTCGTAACTACGTCGTTGATCACGTCGGCGGCATTTGCTTCGGGTGGCCCTGAAGTTAAATTCGTCGGCCCAACGGCTAGCCGCACAGATAACGAATCGCTGCAACGCGGTGCACGGTTGTTCGTGAACTACTGCGTGAACTGCCACAGCGCGCAGTACATGCGTTACAACCGCTTGACGGACCTGCAACTCACGGAAGATCAGATCAAACAAAACCTCATGTTCACCACCGACAAAATCGGTGACACCATGAAGGCCGCGATCAATCCGAAAGATGCCAAAGAATGGTTCGGCGCGGCGCCACCGGACTTGTCGGTGATGTCGCGTGCTTACTCCGCTGCGGCTATTTCCGGCAGCACGGACGATCCAGCAGAGACACTCGCGGCGTACTTGCGTGGGTTCTACCAAGACGATTCGCGCGAAACGGGTTGGAACAATTTGGTCTCGCCAAACATCGGCATGCCGCACGCGCTGCACGAGCTTTCGGGCACCAATAAATTGGTCGAAACAGTCTTCATGGCTGACGGCAAAGAACTGAAGGATGACCACGCAGCCGAAGCGAAGGCGAAAGCAGCGTTCATCGCCGCGCAAACGATGTCTTCCTTTGAGCATCACAGCGAGAAGAAGGACGGCAAGACGATCAATCGTTACATCGTGAAGACGCTCGTGAATGCAACTCCGGGGTCGATGACACCGTCGCAATACGACTCCGCCGTTGCTGACTTGGTCAACTTCATGTCCTATGTTGCCGAACCTAACAAGTCCAAGCGCATTCAGATCGGCATTGTGATGATGTTCCTCTTGGCATTCCTGTTGGCCACCGCCGTGTGGTTGAAGAAGGAATACTGGCAAGACGTCCACTAGGGACCGCGCCGCCGCTGCAATCGATATCGCACGGCGCACCCACTCACAAGGCAGGCCCTGAGCCTGCCTTAAGTCTTTTTATAGAACCCGGAAATTACGCTGCTCCGCAGCCTCCGCGCGAAGGAAACCCGCCCCATGATGACCTTATATTCCGGCACGACCGACCCGTTCAGCCACCAGTGCCGCATCGTCCTGCACGAAAAGGGCATGGACTTTCAGATTATCGACGTTGATCTCGATAACAAGCCGGAAGACCTCGCGGTTATGAACCCGTACAACACGGTACCCGTTCTCGTTGAGCGAGATTTGATTCTTCACGAGTCGAACATCATCAACGAATACATCGACGAGCGTTTTCCACATCCACAGCTGATGCCCGCCGACCCCGCGACGCGCGGTCGTGCGCGTCTTTTCTTGCATCGTTTCAACCGCGAAATTTTCGTGCACGTTGAGGAACTCGAAAAGAAAAACCCGAAGACCGCTGACAAAGCGCGCGCCGCGATTCGCGATCGTTTGACCGAAATTTCGGTCGTGTTTAACAAGCAAAAGCACATGCTCGGCGACGACTACTCGATGCTCGATGTAGCGCTCGCACCGCTTCTGTGGCGTTTGTCGCACTACGAAATTGAGCTGCCGAAGGCCGCCGCGCCGGTGCTGAAGTATGCCGAGCGTTTGTTCTCGCGCCAAGGCTTCATCGACGCGCTCACGCCCGCTGAACGCGGCATGCGTCGTTAATCGTTTCCAGCAGTAACGGAAACTTTGATCTGATGAGTGAAGAAACCGCGAAGCCGTATCTCGTGCGAGCATTGCACGAGTGGTGCGTGGAGCAGGGTTACACGCCGCACATTGCTGTGCGTGTGAATGCGCTGACGCGCGTGCCCGCAGCCTACGTCAAAGACGGCGAAATCGTACTTAATGTGCATCCTGAAGCGACGCACATGCTCACGATGGACAACGAGTGGATTTTGTTCAACGCGCGCTTCAATGGCATGTCGCAAGAAATTGCCGTGCCGTTCTCAGCGGTGATTGGCATCTTCAGCAAAGAGACGGGTTACGGCATGGGTTTTCAGCCTTCGCCCGAGCCCGTCGTCACGCCGTTGGCCGCGGTTGCGCCTGTCGTGAGCGAAGAGTCTGCGCCTGTGGCAACTTCCGAAAAATCGACCGCACCGACTCCAGCCTCCGCGAAGAGCAAAGTCAGTCATTTGAAGGTCGTCAAGTAGAATTTAACTACGCCGATTTAGCTCAGTGGTAGAGCAATCGCCTTGTAAGCGATAGGTCGTCAGTTCAATCCCGACAATCGGCACCATTTCCTTCCCATCACGTCTGCGCTTCAGAGCGCGGTTGTGATCGGGTCTTCAGGCCAGCGCACGGCCTTTGATGTGCGCGACTGGAGCTACCGGTAATTCTTCCGGCTGGCTCGTCCGCATCGCACGAGACCGCTCGGTCTCTTTTTTTAGAAAACTATGACTCAAAATTCAAACCGTGGCAATGCGCCCCGGCACCCCCGTTCGCCATTGGCAAAGCCCGCCGGTCGTCCCCAAGGCGGCCATGGCGGCGCGCCAGCGCTCTTCAACGCGCCTCCCAAAAAGCCGATGAATTGGCTCGATGATCGCGCCGCGCCCGCCGCGCCGCGTCATCCCGGCGCTCCAAAACCACACACGGTCCGCCCACCACAAAGCGATCAAGCGGATCACAACGGGATCGCGGTCGCAGCACCCGTAAACGATTCGTTGCCGCGCGAGCAACCGGTCGCTACTGCCCCAGCGGTAGCCGTCGCGAGTGAAACGCATGTCCCCGCGACTGTCGATAACGGTTTCGCGGCACTCGGCCTGCGTGACGAACTCGTACGCGCCGTGCTCGCGCATGGCTACAGCACGCCGACACCCATCCAAAAGCAAGCGATTCCCGCAGTTCTGCAAGGCGGTGACCTGCTCGGTGGCGCACAAACCGGCACCGGTAAAACCGCCGGCTTCGTGCTGCCGATGTTGCAACGCTTGATGGCCTCGGCAAAGCCGGAACGTCCGCCTGTTAACGGTCAACGTGGCAAACGCTTGCCGCGCGCGTTGATTCTCGCGCCAACGCGCGAACTCGCAGCGCAGGTCGAAGAGAGTGTTCGCATCTACGGCAAGTTCTTGCCGCTGACGTCCACCTGCATCTTCGGCGGCGTTGGCATCAATCCACAGATCACCGCGCTGCGTCACGGCGTTGACATCATCGTCGCGACGCCGGGCCGCCTCTTGGACTTGTACGGCCAGCGCGCCGTCGATTTCTCGCAGATCGAAATTTTGGTGCTCGACGAAGCGGATCGCATGCTCGACATGGGATTCATTCACGACATCAAGAAAGTGCTCGCGGTACTGCCGCCGAAGCGCCAGAACTTGCTCTTTAGCGCTACGTTCTCTGATGAGATCAAAGCGCTCACGGATCGCTTGCTCAACAACCCGTTGATGATCGAAGTCGCGCGCCGCAACACGACGATTGAAGTCGTGCAGCAGTCGGTCGTTCTCGTCGAAAAAGCGAACAAAGCGAAACTCTTGGTTCACCTTATTCGTGAGCAAAACTGGACGCAGACGCTCGTCTTCACGCGCACCAAACACGGCGCCAATCGCCTCGCCGAACAACTCGAAAAAGCGGGCATTTCCGCGATGGCGATTCACGGGAACAAGAGCCAAGGCGCTCGCACCAAAGCGCTGGCTGAGTTCAAAGCGGGCTCCTTGCGCGCGCTGGTCGCGACCGATATCGCGGCGCGCGGCATCGACATCGATCAACTTCCGCAGGTCGTGAACTACGAGCTGCCGAACGTGCCAGAAGATTACGTGCACCGCATCGGCCGCACAGGTCGCGCGGGCGCAAGCGGACAAGCCATGTCCCTCGTCATGCAGGAGGAATTGCCGCTCCTAAAAGACATCGAGCGCTTCAGCAAACAAGTCATCCCTCGCGTCAAAATCGAAAGCTTTAACCCCGCGGCGATTGGTGAACTCGTGTCGTCCACCGCTGACGCCCGTGACGCCGAATGGCAAGCGCGTGGAGGCCGCCCGGCACCGCGCGGCGGTCGCCCAAGTGGTGGTGGCGGAGGAGGTCGTGCACCGTCTGGCGCGCCGCGCGGGCGCGCGCCAAGCGGCGGTGGATTGGGCGGTCAAGCGCCACGTCCCCGCACGGGTGGCGGTGGTCGCGGGCGATAGTTTTTGCGCGTCGAATAGTTCTGGTCTGGCGATACGGGACGGTTGTGCAAGGAGGCGCATGGCGTGAGAGTGCCTTTTCCCTCGAAATTCGCCATTGCCGCGCGCTGGACTACTAGGTGTAGGAGCGGCTTGCCGCGACAAGCCTCCGCGTGCGCAGGCGCGCAGGTCGCGGCAAGCCGCTCCTACAGCGCAACCGAAGCGAAGCGATATGGCCCTATCCGTACAGCTCCCCATTCCCGATAAGCTATGCGTGTGAAATCACCTAACAACTCACTTTCTGGCCGCGTCACGCTCGTCACCGGCGCAAACACCGGCATTGGCCTTGTCACGGCGCGCGAGCTTGCGGCGCGCGGCGCGCATGTCTTCGTTGCGTGCCGGTCTGCTGAGCGCGGACAAGCCGCCGTCAACGAAATTCGGGCAGCAACGGGTAACGCAAACGTTGAATTCCTCTCGCTTGATCTCGGCGATTTCGCCTCGGTTCGCACCTGTGCCGCCGCGTTTCTAGCGCGCGACTTGCCGCTACATTTGTTGATCAACAACGCTGGGCTTGCGGGTGCGTCGGGGTTAACGAAGTCGGGATTCGAGCTCGCGTTCGGCACCAATCACTTGGGCCACTTTTTACTCACGCAATTGCTGCTGGATCGACTCAAAGCCTCCGCCCCGGCGCGCATCGTGACCGTTGCGAGTCGCGCGCATACGCGCGTGAGTGGCATCAACTTCGACGACGTCTGCCAACCGACCAAAGGCAAGGCGGCGTTGCCGGAGTACGGCGTGTCGAAGCTCGCAAATGTGTTGTTCAGCGCCGAACTCGGACGCAGACTCGCGGGTACCGGCGTCACCACGTATTCGTTGCACCCCGGCGTCGTCGCGACCGACGTCTGGCGCGAATTGCCGCAGCCGTTCCGTGCCATCGTCAAACTGTTCATGATCTCCGCGGAGCAGGGCGCGGCAACGACGATCTACTGCGCGACCTCGCCCGATGTAGCGGCGCAGACGGGGCTGTACTATGACAAGTGTGCCGTCAAAACCCCGAGCAAAGCGGGACAAGATACGGCGCTCGCAGCGGAGCTATGGCGGCGCAGCGAAGCGTGGGTGGCGTAGGTTTTTTAAGTACTCCGATGGCCATATGGCTTTTCAACATAACCACCGACAGGCGGTCGTTTGCGGTCGATTTGAGATCAAGTCGATATACGCAAAAAAGCGAAGGGAACGACCGCTGGTCGGCCGCTAGAGCTAAAAAGCCATATATCTCTCAGTCGCAATCGACGAGAGCATGTCCGTTCCAGTGCTTCGTCACGAC
>JAKPSO010000570.1 GCA_029571495.1 Pseudomonadota bacterium | reverse complement strand
AATGTCGATATTGAGATATTTTTGCGCGCAACGGCCGTGCGACGGCCATTAGCGCCCAAAAGGTATTACCGCACCGAATCGCCAACGCCCGTGAGCGCATTGGTGAGCACTTTGCCCTCGCTCGCACTGGGCACGCGCGTGTTGAGGATTTGCGCGAGGGTCGGCGCGATATCCACTGTCTCGGTGTACTGCGCGTAACGTCCGGGTTTGATCCAACGATTGCCTTGAATCATGAGCGGCACATTGGTGTCGTAGCTGTACGGCGTGCCGTGCGAGCACACCGCTTGCGGCGTATTGCGCTTGGCTTGGAAGTAATAAAACGGCTTCTGGATCACGACGAGATCGACCGCGAACTGGCGGTGCCACGCGCGCTGCACCAGCGTCGCGACGCGCGTTGACGGCATCTGGCCGCGTTCAAGCTGGCTACGCGTGAACGCAAACGCGATGCCCGGTTGTTCGAGCGTTGCGGCGGCGATGAAATTCTCGACGTCTTCGCGCTTGAGTCCCTTCGCGTCAATCGCTGCGTAGTCAATCGTCCAGCCGCCGGTCATGTGTTGCGGCACGAGATTCGGGATGCCGAATTTCTTCTCCGCGAGCGCGTTGACCGCCTTGCGCGTGTCACTCGGGTCAACGCGTCCGGCATCGAAGCCGCGCGCAGTGCTGTATTCCGGCGTGTTCATAAAGCCGTGGTCGGCGGTGAGCACCGAGAGCACGTTGTCGCGTCCGACTTGCCCATCGATCATGTCGAAGAACTTGGCGAGCGTGCGGTCAAGGCGAATCAGATGATCCATCGACTGAATGCTCTCGGGGCCGAAGTTGTGATTGATGTAATCGTGGCTAGAAAAACTCACAGTGAGAATGTCAGTCGCGCCGGCGGGATTTTTACCGATGGATTCGCCCTTCACGAGCGCCGTCGAGAACTCGGCGGTCGCTTCGTCACCAAACGGTCCGGCGATCAACATGTTGTAATAAATCGGGCCAGGCGTGACTTCGCCGAGACCGTACATGTACCCCATCTTCGAGGTCATGTTGTTGTAGACCGCCGCCCACGGCGCGCCGTCCGGCAACGCGCGTTGATACGCCTTCGGGTCTTCGAGCAGCAAGTTCCAACGCTGGTGAAACCACTGGTCTTGCGGCTTTTTCGCGTAGTAGCTTTCCCACCACGTCGGATGCTTGTCCATGTAGTAGCTGGTGCTCGTAAAGCGTCCGGTCTTCTTCGAGAGCATGTACGCGGTGCCGGACTTGCCGGCCATCAAAATCGCGCCGCGATCTTTGCCCGATACAGAAAAAGTACGGCTCGCGTTGTTCGTCGCGTAGCGCAGTTCGTCCCCGAGCAAGCTGGCTTGCAAGAGCTTCGGGCTCACACCGTCGTCTTCCGTCGCAGGCGTGCCATCAAGATATTTGTGCGCGCTGTCGGCGGTGTTGTAGATGTACTTGCCGTCGCGCGTTTTCCAGTCGTTGCCGATGATGCCGGTTTGGTACGGATATGCACCGGAAAGAATCGTCGCGTGCCCCACGGCGGTGACGGTGAACGCGTGCGCCTGATGCGCGTCGGAGAACCACGCGCCTTTGTCCATCAAACGCCGAAAACCGTTGGGCACCAAAAGGTCGTAACTCTTTTGCAACTGCTCTTGCGGCAGACCGTCAATGACCACGACGACGACGAGCTTCGGTGGCGCAACGCCACCGGGAACGTCCGCCGCGTGAACCCACGACGCGACACCCAAACACACCGCCGCCGCGATCAGCGCTCGCCGCGCATTCATCATTAGGCTACTCATAAGATTTCTCCACCTTCCGTAACGCGTCGATTTGTATTTCAGTTTGATTCTAGGCCGTGTCAATTCAGTGCGCATTCACGCTTACACTAGATCGAACTCCATCGCGCCCCCCATGCACACATCACTCGAACTCATCAGCGAACACGCCTGCTTCGGCGGCACGCAGCGTTTCTATCGCCACGACTCCGCCGTTATCGGTTTACCGATGCGCTTTGCGCTCTTCCTGCCGTCGGTCGCCGCCATCACGAAAGCGGGCGGACGTGCGCCCGCGTTGATGTATCTCGCGGGCCTCACGTGCACAGAAGAAACGTTCACGATGAAGGCTGGCGCGCAACGCCGTGCGGCGGAACTTGGACTTGCCCTCATCATGCCCGACACCAGCCCTCGTGGCGCAGCCATTGCCGGTGAATCGGACGCATGGGATTTCGGCCTTGCGGCGAGCTTCTACCTTGACGCGACCGCCGCGCCGTGGTCGAAGCATTACCGGATGGAGACATACCTCACGAC
>JAKPSO010000524.1 GCA_029571495.1 Pseudomonadota bacterium | reverse complement strand
GTCGCCGCCGCGACTTGCTCGGTCGTTTGATTGTCCGTCAAGAGCAGAACGACTTGTGCTTCCTTGATTTTCACGCCGCTGGCGACGCCGGCCCAATCGCGCAGCGCAGGAATGGCGTTCAAAATCGCCGCGATGCCGCCACCCGCGTTGTTTTCGCTAAACGTTAGTGACGGCGTTAGCGTGTAGCGCGCACCGATGCCCTCTCCCTTTTTCGGCACGGTGTCAGCCTTGAGAATTCCTTGGTCTTTCAGTTGTTGCTCTTGCACCGTTCCGTGGAGGCCGGCCGCACGATCAACAATGCGAAAGCAACCCGATTGCTGCGCGATCACTCGAATGAGCGGCAACGGCGTCGGCGGTAGTTGCGTGCCGGAGATGACGGTGTAGCCGTTGGGGTTTTCTGCGAGCGCGAGCGTAGCGATGGGCTCCGGGCAGGTCAGCAACTCCTTCGCCGCATCTTGTGGCCCCGCGGGCCCCGCCGAGCCTGACACTTTGCTCCCGCCTTCGCCCAAGTCAGTTTGACGACACGCCCCTAGCAACGACAGTGCTATGCACAGGATCAAGACAAGCGGACGATTCATCACAAGGTTCCGAGTACGATTAGTTCACATTTAACCCGATTGCTCGTGCGTAGCAAAGCTAGGCGAAGACCTATTCTCCTCACGCATCACGCGCTGTCGTACCGAAAGCCACATTCATGTTGAAACTCTGGGGCCGCGTCAATTCATCAAACGTCAAGAAAGTGCGTTGGACCTGCGCCGAACTGGACATTCCATACGAGCGCATCGACGCAGGGCTGCACTTTGGCATCAACAACACGCCGGAATTTAAGGCAATGAATCCCATGGCGATGATTCCCGTCATTGACGATGACGGTTTCATCCTCTGGGAATCCAACGCCATCGTGCGCTACCTCTGTGCGAAGCATCCGAAAGCACCGTATTACCCAGACGACCTGTGTATCCGAGCGGCGGCGGATCGGTGGATGGACTTTCAGCAGGGTTCGATGAGCGTTGCGCTGGGTCAGCCGTTCATGCAATTGATCCGTTCGCCACAGGCGGAGTGGGATATGTCGATGATCACCAAAGGAATTACCCGCTCAAGCGAATTGTGGAAGATCGTCGACCAGCAGCTAGGCAAGACGAAATGGTTGGCGGGCGACGACTTCACGATGGGTGACGTGCCGCTCGCAATCTTGGCGTACACGTGGATGGAGCTTCCGCTCGAGAAGGCGGGGCTCGCCGAGCTGCGGCCGAAGCTTGACAATGTGTGGCGCTGGTACGATCAGCTCATGGCGATGAAGAACTACCGCGACATCGTTGCCATTGGATTAACCTAGGAGTCTGCGCGCGTTCGCCGCGCTCCATTTCCCAAACCCCTGCGCCGATAGGCCATGCTTCCCGTCTACGCCGAGCTCTACTGCCGCAGCAATTTCACTTTTCAGCAGGGAGCGTCGCGCCCAGAAGAATTGGTGCGAACGGCGTACGTGCTCGGATATCGCGCAATCGCGATTACCGACGAATGCTCGCTCGCGGGATCGGTTCGCGCACACATTGAGTGGAAGTCGCTTTGCAAGTCCGACCACGACGCGCAGCGACATTCATCGCTAAGGCTTATCACAGGTTCTTGTTTTCGCGTTGGGGACAATCGCCTGGTGCTCCTCGCCAAAACTCGACGAGGGTACGGAGAACTTTCGACCTTCATCACGCGCTGCAGAAGTCGATCGCCGAAAGGAACGTACGACGTATCGCTCGCTGACCTCGCGGATGTTTCGGAATGTCACGCAATTGTGTTGCCGGGCCACGGTGCCTCCCCGCTCTTAAAGGCCACGGCGCATCTGTCGCGAACACTGGGCTATTCGCGCCGACTCGGAATTGCGGATGCTGAAATCTTCGAACGAATACGCGCGCTCGCCGACGCGCATGACCTTCGCATCACCGCGTGCGGGGATGTGCTGACGCACGACAAGTCGCGACAGCCGTTGCAGGACATTCTCACCGCGGTTCGCCACGGTTGCACGGTCGAACAACTCGGTTCGCGCGCACAGCACAACGCCGAACGCGTTATGCGCCCGATCAATTCGCTGGCGAATCTTTTTCCGCATGAACTGCTCATCGAGAGTACGCACATCGCTGAAACCTGCGATTTCACGCTTGACGAGCTGCGTTACGAGTACCCGCAAGAGGTGATTCCTGCCGGCTACACACCAACGCAGTATCTCGCCGAACAAACTTGGGCAGGAGCCGCACGGCGCTATCGTGGACGCATTCCGACCAAGGTACGAAAACTCCTGGAGAAAGAACTACGCCTTATCGCGGACGTAAAGTACGAAGCGTATTTTTTGACCGTCTACGACATCGTCAAAGAGGCGCGTCGTCGCAACATCTTGTGCCAAGGACGTGGTTCCGCGGCTAATTCAGCGGTCTGCTATTGCCTCGGCATCACCGAGCTAGACCCGGGGCGCACACACGTCTTGTTCGAGCGATTCATCTCCAAAGAGCGCGACGAACCGCCGGACATTGACGTTGACTTTGAACATCAACGCCGCGAAGAGATCATCCAATACATCTACGAAAAATACGGTCGCGAGCGCGCCGCGCTTTGCGCAACCGTCGTGAGCTATCGAACAAAAGGCGCGCTACGCGATGTTGGCAAAGCGCTTGGTTTTTCGCTGGATCAAGTTGATCGCGTTACAAAAAATTTGTCGTGGTGGGACAAGAAATCTCACCTCGATGAGCGCTTGGCAGAAATCGGCTTCGACCCGAAAGTGCGTCGCGTACGGGAGCTCATCGAACACACGTTGGAACTCATCGGCTTTCCGCGCCACCTTTCGCAGCATCCTGGCGGTTTCGTAATTGCACGCGGGCGACTCGACGCGCTAGTGCCGATCGAAAACGCGACGATGCCCGATCGCACGGTGATTCAATGGGACAAGGACGACATCGAAGCGCTCGGCTTGATGAAAGTGGACATTCTGGGCTTGGGCATGCTCTCGTGTCTTCGCCGTGCGCTGGAACTCGTTAGCGCTCAAACGCAGCAACGGTTCACGATGCAAAACATCAACGGCAAAGACCCACGTGTGTTCGACATGCTCTGCCGTGGCGAGAGCACTGGCGTGTTTCAAGTCGAATCTCGCGCGCAGATGAATATGTTGCCGCGGCTGCGCCCACGAAATTACTTCGACCTCGTGGTGCAGATCGCCATTGTGCGGCCCGGCCCGATTCAAGGCGGCATGGTGCATCCGTATCTCAAGCGTCGGCAGGGCTTGGAGAAGGTGCGCTATCCGTCGCCCGCGGTAGAAGGCGTTTTGAAACGCACACTTGGCATCCCGATTTTTCAAGAGCAAGTGATGGAACTCTCGATGGTCGCAGCGGGCTTCACACCGGGCGAAGCCGATCAGTTGCGTCGCTCAATGGCCGCGTGGAAGCGCAAAGGTGGGCTCGGGCACTTGCAACAGAAACTCACCGACGGCATGTTAAGCTGTGGCTACACGCTCGATTTCGCCCATTCAATTTACAAACAAATTGAAGGCTTCGGCAGCTACGGGTTCCCCGAGTCGCACGCGGCGAGTTTCGCAATTCTGGCGTACGTTTCGGCGTGGCTAAAGCATCACTTCCCGGCGGAGTTCTGCTGTGCGCTACTGAACAGCCAACCGATGGGTTTTTACTCACCATCGCAACTGGTGCAAGACGCGCGGAAGTCGGGCGTCACCGTGCTGCCAGTCGACATCAACGAAAGCGATTGGGACAGCACGCTTGTCTACAGTAATGCCGCGGGCGAAAAGCGCACACGAGGCCACACGGCGTTACGACTGGGCCTCAGGCTCATCAGCGGAATGGCGAAGGAGTACGCAGAGCGCATCGTTGAAGTGCGTCGGCAGGCACGTTACGTTGATATTCGTGATGTCGTACAACGCACCGGCATCACCGCTAAGGAGGTGAACGCGTTAACCGACGCCGATGCCTTCCGCAGCATCGCGGGTGATCGCATTCAATCGCGTTGGATTGCAAGCGCAGCTCGTGTGGCCGATCTTCCGCTCGCGCCGAGCGAATCCGGCGCGTTGCATGAAGCGCTCATACCGCTAAACCTTGGCCAGGATGTGATCGCCGATTTCCGCAGTACAGGGCTCACGCTGCGTGCGCATCCCCTGCGCTTGCTGCGTCCACTTCTGCGTGGGACACATCGCGCTGAGGAGCTTCAGAAAGTGGCGAATGGTCGCCGCATTCGAGTCGCAGGCTTGGTCACGTGCAGACAACGGCCAGGCACCGCCAGTGGCGTAACTTTTGTCACGCTTGAAGACGAAACGGGGAACACCAATGTGATCGTCTGGCGCGACTTAGCTGAGCGCGAACGCCGCGCGTTGATCGCATCTAGGCTCATGATCGTGCACGGCACATTGGAGCATCAAGGCCCGATCACGCACCTTGTCGCACAGCACATGGAGGATGCGACGCACCTGCTCGCAGACTTGATGGTGTCATCACACGACTTTCACTGAGCGCGGCAAACTGCACAAAAAAGCAGCATAAAGAATGCGCCCACGGGTAAGCCCTGAGGTTTCCGCAAACGACGCGCTCAAAAATGGTGAAAGCCCCTGCAGAACGCTGCAGCGTCTAACGTGTAACACCATCAAGTACCGTGCAAATACCACCGGACTCTAAACGTCGACAGTTTATGAAGCGCGCCACGATTGTCGGCGGCGCTGTTGTGAGTGCCGCACCGATGGCGGCCGTGGTTCCGTCGCCCATCTCATTTCGCTGGCAATCGACGTGGTCGGCGAAAGACATCTTTCACGAATACGCGCTTGATTTCGCGCGCAAAGTCAATGACATGTCGGGCAAGCGGCTGCGCATTGATGTGTTGCCGGCCGGTGCCGTCGTTAAGCCATTTGACTTGATTGACGCCGTGTCGCGCGGCTCGCTTGACGGCGGGCACGGCGTGACGGCGTATTGGTATGGAAAGAACTCTGCGATTGCACTGTGGGGTTCCGGGCCATCATTCGGCATGGACGCGAATATGGTGCTCGCCTGGCACGAGTACGGTGGCGGCAAGGCGTTGCTTGCAGAAATTTATAGGTCCCTCAAACTGGACGTGACGTCGTTTCTCTATGGCCCGATGCCGACGCAACCGCTGGGTTGGTTCAAAAAACCGATCACGAAGATGGAGGATTTCAAGGGTCTGAAGTTTCGGACCGTGGGCCTGTCGATTGAAATATTTTCTGCGCTTGGCGCGGCGGTGAACGCGCTGCCGAGCGGCGAAATTGTCGCTGCGATGGACCGCGGCCAACTCGACGCGGCGGAATTCAACAACACGTCCTCGGACAAAAGTCTGGGCTTCCCGGACGTGTCGAAGGTGTGCATGTTGCAGTCCTTTCATCAATGTTCCGAGCAGTTCGAGATCCTGTTCAATCGCGCCAAATTCAATTCGCTCGCCACTGATCTCCGAGCCATCATTGAAAACGCCGTCCAGGCCGCGTCCGCCGAAATGAGCTGGAAAGCGATTGATCGTTACTCACAGGACTACATCAATCTGCAAAAGGGCGGCGTTAAGTTCTACAAAACGCCGGATGTGATTTTGCAGGCGCAGCTAGATGCGTGGGACGCCATCGCAAAAAAGAAATCGGCCGAGAATCCTGTGTTCAAAAAAGTGCTGCAATCGATGCAGACGTTTGCCGAACGTGCGTGCCGCTGGCAAAACGAAACCAACGTCGATTACAAGATGGCGTTTAGTAAGTTCAGCCCGGGCAAATAGTCGTCGACGTCGCTGTGCCGCGCGGTCACTCCGACAATCTATCCACTCCTCGCCACTCGAACCGCGCTAAAACGCCTTCCCAAACGGATGCAACCGAATGCCTTTGCGTAGGTGCTTCCATGGCAAATCCGCGGGATCGGCGGCCATTGGGCCCGGTGCCTTCGCGACCAAAATTTTCTCGGCAATCGGCGTGAAATCCGCGCGGAAATGCACCGAGCTTTTGTTGACGAGGATCGCCTGCTCTGTCGGTTCGATACCAACATAGCGGTACATCGCTTGGTCGGCAAGCTGCGTTTTGTAGGTCGCTACCACGATGCGCACGCCTTGGTAGCGCAGGCACGCCGATGGCCCCAGGCGCATGGTCATGCCGCGATAGAACGGCCCCGTGGTCGGGAAAGTGCCCGCGTGCACCGCCTCCACGGTCCATGGCAACTCAAGTGGTGAATCTCCCGGGATACGGCTCTTGCCGCCGAGCGCAAAGTTAAGCGTCTTACCCACGCCCACTTCGTGTGCCGCCTTCGCCGCCTCCCCATCAACAATGAGCCCCGTCGCGGCGCGTTCGGCGCGGCACTCCAACAGCGCACGCACCATGCCCATGGTGTCGCTGTCCCCGCCGGCACCGGGGTTGTCTTGGGTGTCGGCGATGACGACGGGCTTGCGCGCGGTAGCCGCGATGAGCTGTGCTTCGCGCACGGCCTCAACGGCACCGAGCACACGCGCATCCCACTCACCCTCGGCGGCGAGCACGCGTCGCTCCAACGTGTCCGCTGCAGCGTTCGCCGCGGCTTGGTTTACACCATACGCCCACACCACGGGCGCACAACCCTCGAAGTCTGCAGCGGGGAAGCCCGGCGTGAAGGACGCGCTTGGCACGTCACGCGATTCGAGTCGCCCCACGAGCGTGTATATGTCGTTGCCGGGGAATAAATCTGTGCACTGCGCGGTGATTGGGATTATGTAGGGCAAGGTGCGCCACGCCACAACCGGCGCGGCCATGCCATTAATGCGGCTCTTCAAATAGAACGCCGCGCGCGCACCAGTTTCCGCCATGTCCACGTGCGGATACGTGCGGTAGGCCACGAGGAGTTCGCAGTTTGCAAACATGGCTGCGGTCGTGTTCGAATGCAAATCCAAACTGACAGCAATCGGTACCTTCGGCCCGACAATCGCCCGCACACGGCGCAGCAATTCGCCTTCGCCATCAGGATGCGAATCAGTCACCATCGCGCCGTGCAAATCAAGGTAAACCATTTCGGCGTCAGCCTTGCGAATGCCATCACAGATCGCGCCCGCGATGCGTTCAAACGCATCGTCGGTCACCTGCGCACTAGGACTCGCCGCTGCCCACGCTGTCGGTATCAACGTGTGGGCCGCACCCATCTCTTTCATGAAGCCCGAGATGGGAATATTTTGGTTTTGAAACCGCTCAAAAATTTCGCCGCCCAACGAAACAGGCGGCCAGCCGCCACCCTGCACAAAGCGCTCATACGTCGCCTTTGAAGGCGCGAAAGTGTTGGTCTCGTGTTGAAAGCCGCCGATTGCAATGCGCATGGAGTGGTGTGGATTGGTTACGTTGATTGCAATGTAGTGGGTAACACACCGGGGGGCAATCGTATTGCCGCACAAATTGATACGCCGAACGGAGTCGATTCGCCTGCCGCGGCTTCGTTTCGCCACTCGGCGAGTTACTTTTGGCATTGCCCAAAAGTAACCAAAAGGCTAGCCCCGGCACCCCGCTCGTCTCCTGCGGTGCTCGCAACGGGCGGGCGACACTGGACATCGCACGGACGCGACGCTAACGCGTCGGTAAGTGCGATGCAGTGCCGCTCGGACCGCCCGTTGTTCCGCTCCTCGGCGCGGGCTAACGGGGCATTTCGAACCTTGGTTTGATCGCTTCGCGATATTGTTTACGCGAACCCGGATGCGAGCATCCGGGCTACCGCGTCGTCCATTTCAATGAACAAACGGACATGTCCGTCCTTTAATTTTCTCGAAGTGGTGTGATCGACAAAACACGCTGTGCGCAACGGTTCGCCTCTCACATGTCGACGCACGACAGCGGGACGCTCCGTGCTCCGCACCAAGGGAATCATAGAACTCTAGGTCTTGGGAAATTTGCCATTCGCGCATTTCCTCTTCGTGGCGTAACACTTCCGCCGTGCTCGGCGTTGGCCGCACGCCCGATTGCCAAGGCTCGCTTTCTATTTCCGCGAACTTTCCATCGACTAGGAGTTGCCATAGCTTGAGCACCGTCTTCTTCTCGACGCCCGCAAGATGTCGCGCCGGTACACCAATGTGTTCGTACGTAAGATTGCCTCCAACTTCGTACTCAAGACAATTTCCGTCGGCATCAACGCACCAAGCTGCGCCGTGTTCGATGTCATTCAACGGGAGAGCATCGAGGAAGCTCTGCATTTGCTCAGTTGACGGCGAATCCAAATCATCACCAAACCCGTTTGCTACGTAGTGCATGCAAATCCTATCTCTACCTACTTGTCGTCTCGATTCTAGGATTTCATCCGGAGCCCGGATGCGCGCATCCGGGCTCCGGCAAATCCAATCGCGAAGCGATCGAACATCCGCTCGCTGGGGTCCCCGAGTATTCAACCCCGAGGAGCGGAGCAACGGGCGGTCCCAGCGGCACTGCATCGCACTTACCGACGCGTTAGCGTCGCGTCCGTGCGATGTCCAGTATCGCCCGCCTGTTGCGAGCACCGCAGGAGCACGTCGAAAACGTAGCCGCTAGCGGCGAGGCTTCAGTGCAGGCTAACTTGCACGGCGAGTTAAGCGCCGCGTGCCGAAACAAATGTCGGGGTCGCCTTTTTGGGTTACCTTTTTAGTTCCGACATCACACGCTACGCGCATGAGTCTCCACTGGGGCTCGCGCCCGGCGAAGCAAAAAGGTAACTGGCCCCGCGCGGACACAGAGCGCGCTGGTGGCAAACGAATTCGCTAATTCCACCGGCCCCCTCACCCTAGCCCTCTCCCGCGAGGGGAGAGGGGACTAATTTGTGGTGGATTGAAACCCACCCTACGAGGGTTACTCGCCTGCGGCCCACCCCACCGCCGCCACAGGTGGCAGTGCGGCATCAATGGCCATCCAACTCTCCCCTGCGTCTTCACTAACCCATGCACCACCCGTGGTGCTGGCGATCGCGAGCGTGCGCGAATCGCCCGTGGTGGGCGCTAGCGCCAGCCCATGCCGATACACGAGGTGATACGCGTGCGTTTGTGGCAAGCCTTTGCGAAACACTTGCCACGTCTTGCCGCCGTCGTCGGTGCGCGCGACACACATCGCGCCGTCGATGGCGTAGCGGTGCATGTCCGACAGCGCTGGGGCAACCCAAGCGCGCAGCGGGTTCGCTGGATCAGCGACGATGACGAAACCAAAGTCGCCCTGCATCGGCGCGGGCAGGCGCGTGAAGTTTTCGCCACCATCCGTGCTGCGATACACGCCACAGTGATGCTGCGCCCAGAGCACGTCGGGTTGCGCGGCGCACACCGAAATGCTGTGAACATCTTGCACGTTTGGGTCCGCTGCAAGTTCAGTCGGCATGTACTGTGCGTCTAAGCCATTGCCGATCAATTGCCAGCTCGCGCCGCCGTCGTTCGTACGCCAGACGCCGCCGCACGAAATCGCGATCGTCGCCCGACGATCATCGCGTGGGTCGACGCAAATCGAATGCAGCCCGGGGTGGTCGTTGCCGCCGCCCATCCACGCCTTGCGTCGCTCATCGAGCCAAAAACTCTCGCAGAGTTGCCAACTCGCACCCGCGTCTGTCGAGCGAAACATTCCGGCGGGCATGCACCCAGCCCACAATTCGCCGCGTCGCGAAGCGCCGCTTGCCGCGAGCGACCAGACCAAGTCGACGGTCCACGGCGTCTCGTCATCCGCCCACGGGCCCTGCTCCGGCTTCTTTGGAAATGCTGGCGCTGGAATTTCTGTCCACGTCGCGCCGCAATCCGTGCTCTTCTTCATCTTCACGCCATAGTGCCCGAGTCGCAGTGCCGCGTACCAGGCGCCGTCGCGTGGGTCGGCGAGGACCTGCGTCACGGGCTCGCCGTGAAAGTGATGCGATGTGATCTGCCACGCGCCAGCCGATGAGCGATTGGCCGTAAAGAGTCCTTTGCGCGAAGCAAGCAACAGTGTTGTCGAAGGCATGGTGATTCTCCTTGGGGCTGGCGCTAACCGCCGCTGAGTGCTTGGATGACCGTCACCACATCATCGGCGGCGAGCGGAACGCTCAGGTCGTTGCGGCGAGCGATAAGCTGGTTGTTGATGAACACGGCGACGTGTTTTCGTACGTCGCCTTGTTCGTCGAGTACGTAGGATTGCATCAACGGAGCGGCGCGAAACGCGGCATGCAGCGCCTCGCCCAACGTGGCGGCAGTGACTTGCTGCGCGGGGCAGGCGACGTGACGTTGAAGTTGCGGGGCGAACGTTACAGTGGGCACGGCGGTTAATGCGCGCTGGCGAGTTGTAGCGGTGGTCACAGTCTACGCTGCCTGCGACCGCGTGGCGACGTTCGAGATGTTTTCTTCGACACGAGCACTCGTTGGATACAGCTTTTTCGCTCTAACGGCGGTTCTGCTTCGCTTCAATGCGTATTTTTTAATGTGTTGACATCGCCAATTTTAGGCCTGTAATGGCCGTCCCTGTGTCGTTAGCCTTAGAAAGCTGATACCCAAAAAGCGGTCACGCACAAATGCCCGCGACAGCGTCGCCCGCTAGACTGCTTGAACACAAATTTTGCTCAGAGAAACAGCACATCATGACTCACAGAATCGCAGTGATCGCAGGTGACGGTATTGGCAAAGAGGTGATGCCCGAAGGCATTCGCGTCCTGCAAGCCGCCGCCAAGAAATTCAACATTCCTTTGCAGTTCGATCACTTCGATTTTTCGTCGTGGGATTACTACGAGAAGCACGGCAAGATGATGCCTGACGACTGGAAGGCACAAATCGGCGGTCACGATGCGATTTACTTCGGTGCCGTCGGCTGGCCC
>JAKPSO010000514.1 GCA_029571495.1 Pseudomonadota bacterium | reverse complement strand
GAGTGACCGTAACGATTGATGCCCGCTTTGTCGCCGACAGCCTGCTTGAAGGCCTGGCCAAGCGTGATGCCGATGTCTTCCACCGTGTGATGCGCGTCGATGTGCAAATCGCCCTTGGCGTGCACGGTCACGTCCATCATGCCGTGCCGCGCGAGCTGATCGAGCATATGGTCGAGAAACGGCACGCCCGTTTGCAAATCAGCCTTGCCGGTGCCGTCCAAATTGATGGCGACCGTGATCTGCGTCTCTTTGGTGTTGCGCTCAACGCTGGCTTGGCGCGCGCTGCGGGAAGTAGTGGCGTTCATAGGGTCTATTGTAGAAGCCGCGACAGAGCGGAGCGCGGCCAGCAACGGCGCGCAACGCGATTTCAGTGCGCGAGTGCAAAAAGAATACAGCTTTTAAGCTCTAGCGGCCGTAGCACCGCCCTTGGCGCACATTTTTCTCGTTTATCGACTAACGCAAAAAAAGCGCTCTAAAGACCATCCTGCCGCCGGTAAACGGGAAAAGCTGAACGCCTCGCCAAGCCAAAAACACGTCAGCGTTGCTGCGGCCGTTCGTTCGGTCTGGATTCCCGCCTTCGCGGGAATGTCTTCTTAGCGCGTACCGCTCACCGTTCGCCGTTCAGCTTCTTCAAGCAGCCAGCATCGTTGCCAGTTCGCCACTTTGCTGAAGCTCGCGCATGATGTCTGCGCCGCCGATGAATTCTTTGTTGATGTAGAGCTGCGGAATCGTGGGCCACGACGAATACGCCTTGATCCCCTCGCGAATCTCGTTGTCTTCGAGCACGTTCACGTACGCGAAATCATTGGCGCCAGCGTCGGCCAGCATCTTCACGGCCGAAGCGCTGAAACCGCACATCGGCGCCTGCGGCGAGCCCTTCATGAAGAGCACGACGCGGTTCGAGCCAACGATTTCGTCGATCGCTTGTTTGAGGTCGTCAGGAAGAGCGCTCATAGTGTCGGGCCTTTGATTGAAATGCAAATTGAATGACGTGATTTTATGGCGTCGGTGAATGTCCTTGTGAGCAGCGTGGCGAACCGTCGCCGCGTCGCTGCGTTCACAAAATCTCGCGCAGCGCCGCGAGCAACGCGTCCATCTCAGGTCCCGTGCCCACAGAAATACGCAACGTGCCCGCCATCAGCGGATGCATCGCGGACAGGTTGCGCACGAGAATGCCGCGCGCTTTGAGCGCATCAAACACCGCCGCTGCGTCTGCAAACCGCGCCAGCACAAAGTTTGCTGCGGACGGAAACGGCGTCACGCCCGGCATCGCGGAGAGCGCCGCGAACAATCGATCGCGCTCGGCAACCATGAGCTTCGCGTGGCGCTGCAATTCGTCGTAATGATCGAGCAACACTTCCGCCGCGACTTGTTGCAACACGCCAACGTTAAACGGACCGCGCACTTTGTCGATCTCGTTGATCCATTCGGGCGCACCAAAAATGTAGCCAAGGCGCACACCCGCGAGGCCAATTTTCGAGAGCGTACGCATCACGAGCACGTTCGGAAATTCATCGAGCCGATCCTTCCACGAACGACCCGCGAAGGGTTCATACGCTTCGTCGATGATCACGAGACCTGGCGCGGCTTTGATAATCGCTTCGACGGCAGCGTCGGGGTAGACGTTGCCCGTCGGGTTGTTCGGAAACACGACCCACACGAGCTTTGGCTGTTCGCGCTTGATCGCGTCGATCGTCGCATCTAAATTCAACGAAAAATCAGCGTTCAACGAAACGCCGACGAAGCGCCCAGCAACCGCCAACGCTGCGTTCTTGAACACCGCAAACGAAGGCTCTAAGGAGAGCGCGGTGCCACCGCCCGCGAGTATCGCTTGCGACACGAGCGAGATGATTTCGTCGGAACCCGCTCCGAGCAGAATGCCGTGACGCGCCGCGATGCCGAGTTTCTCGCGTAGCTTCGCCTTGAGTTTCGGCGCCGCTGGATCGGGATAGCGGTTAAACGCCGCCTCCGACACCGCCTTGGCGAGCGCCGCGCGCATGTCGGGTGCCGCCTCGGGCGAGTCAAGGTGATTGTCCTCCATGAGCTCGATCTTGATGCCCGTCCACGGCGGCGTCACGGGGTACGCGCGCATGGCTTGCACTTCGGGGCGGATAGTTTTTGCGATGACTTCGGAGCGATTCATTGCTTTGCCTTTTTCGTTCCCGCGAAGGCGGAATGCGTTCAAATTACTCGTCGGGCGGGCACTGCCCGCCTCCAAAACCTTGCGCAAAGCGCTAACAATTTATTGCCACAGATTTACACAGATGAACACGGATTTTTCGGGGGCGTACTCACCAAACTAATC
>JAKPSO010000996.1 GCA_029571495.1 Pseudomonadota bacterium | reverse complement strand
ATCACATTGGGTGAATGACTTGGCCCTCCGAATTTACCTCGTCGAAGACAACATCATCATTCGCGACAACTTGGCGGCGACGCTGATTGAGCTTGCGGACGTTGTCGTTTGCGGCAGCGCTCGGGGCGAGAAAGAAGCGGCCGATTGGCTCGGAACGCATACAGATCAATGGGATCTCGCGGTCGTTGATTTGTTCTTGCATCAGGGCAATGGTCTTGGTGTGCTCGCGGCGATTCAGGGGCGTCACGCGTCGAAAAAGGTCGCAGTGCTCACCAACTATGCGTCGGCCGCAGCACGCGAGCGGTGCATTGCGCTCGGAGCCGACGTCGTCTTCGATAAGTCTCACGACATCGAAAATCTCATCGCGTATTGCCGTGCGCAGTCGCCGAGCGAGCAGGGCGCGTAACGTCTTGCACGAACAGCCGTACTCAGTCGATCAGCTTGGCCTTCAAGGCATAGTACGTGAGATCACTGTTGGACGACAGCGACATCTTTTCCATAATTCGCGTGCGATACGTGCTCACGGTTTTCACGCTGAGCGAAATTGCCAACGCAATTTCGCCGACCGACTCGCCTTTGGCCAGCCGAAGAAATACCTGCGACTCGCGATCGGAGAGTTGTTCGTGGGCGGGCCCGCCTTCTGCACGATCAAGTTGCTGAACCAAGAGCTCAGCCACCGCCGGTGTGATGTAGCGACGGCCTTGCGCAACGGTGCGAATTGCCGTGACGATTTCGCTAGGGTCGCATTGTTTGTTGAGGTATCCGCTTGCGCCTTTGCGGATCAGATCAACCGCATAGTGCGCTTCCGGGTAGCCGCTCAAAATGAGAATTGCGAGTTTTGGGACGCGCGCGTGAATCAACGTAATGGCATCCATGCCGGTTTGGCCCGGCATCGATAAGTCCATGATGAGGACATCCATCGGGACCGTGCGCGCCAGTTCTACAGCCGTCCGCCCGCTCGCGGCTTCTCCTACGACGTCGAGATCGGACTGATCCTCGAAGTATTGACGTAGACCAGAGCGCACAATGGCATGGTCGTCCACAATTCCAATTCTGATCTTGATCATGGTCGAACGGCCCTAGGCTGATGGGTGTTCAGTGTAGTCCCCAGCGTGTGCAAATTACTTGAAGAGATTGGTATCACCGGAGTCGTACCGTGGAAACACAAGTCAGCCGGAGAAATGTGTGGGTGCTGCCTCTGGCGGTGCTTGGCGTCGCCGCGCTCATTGCGCTCAACGAATTGGGTTATCAACACTCTGTCGATGCCGCGGCGAGCATGCATCGTGAAGAGCAGAAGAGCAACGCACTGCATACGCTACTGCAGCAGGTGCTCGATGCCGAGACTGGGCAACGCGGATTTCTCTTGACCGGCGACGAACAATATTTGGTGCCTTACGCCAAAGCGATCACGCAAATCGACGGCACGCTCGAATCGCTGAAGACCCATTACGCTGATGACAACGCCGTGGATTCCGAGCGCGTCGTCGCGTTGTCGTCGTTCGTGCGACGAAAACTTGCTGAGCTTGAGGTCACCGTTAAGGATCGGCGCGCAGGCGGCGACAGCGAGACTTGGATGCGTGTTGTGCGAAGCGATGTCGGGCGCGACAGCATGAACGGAGCACGTCATGAAGCACGCGCGCTACTCGATAGCGCAACGCTGAACTTAGCGATGTCACAACGCGCCATTGATAGCAGCTTGAGCGTCTCGCGCATCGGTGTGACCATTGCAGCGCTGCTGGGTCTTTTGGCGTTTCACCTGTATTTGCGGCAAACCGTTCGTCTCAGCGTCGTCGAGGAAACGCAGCGACAGGTTCTAGCACGTGAGCGTGTGGGGCTAGAAGCTCAAGTGCGCGATCGAACTATACGTTTGACCGTGCTCGCGACGCATTTACAAACCGCACAAGAAGACGAACGAGAGCATCTCGCACGCGAATTACATGATGAGCTCGGTGCGCTCCTCACGGCCGCCAAGCTCGACGTGGCGCGCATTCGGTCCAAAATTCCTGCCGACAATGAAGGGCTGACGCGACGCTTTTCGCACCTCAATGAAATGCTCAACGCAGGAATATCGCTCAAGCGCCGCATCGTCGAAGACCTGCGACCGTCGTCGTTGACACATCTTGGCCTGAAAGCCGCGCTTGAAATTTTAACCCGTGAATTCGCGGTGAACACGGGGGTCGCAGTCGCGACTGACTTAGATGCGCTGGAGCTCACCGACAACGCCGCGCTCACCACGTATCGTGTAGTGCAGGAATCGCTCACCAACATTTCAAAGTATGCGAAAGCCAAAGCAGTCAAGGTCACGGTGAAGAAGCTTGACCAGCACATCGAGATCGTTGTTGCGGACGATGGATTGGGCTTCGATGTTGACGAGCGGCTCGCCGCGAGCCACGGTTTCGCCGGTATGCGTCACCGCGTTGAGGCACTGTGCGGTACGTTATCCGTGACATCCATCATCGGTCACGGCACCAGCGTGCGCGGCGACTTCCCACGCTCACCCCTTACCGAGCGGGTGCTGATACCAAGTACGACGTGAGCGCTATCCTACGCGTTTACTCCCGCACCCCTACACGGGCTTGCGGGCTTGACCGATGCGGACAAGCAATCCTCGCGGCGACACTTCTCCTATGGCGACTGCTGCCTCGCGCAGCCGCCCTAATTCCATAGGAAAACATCATGTTGCACTACGCCGTCGTATTTCTCGTTGTCGCGCTCATCGCCGCAGTGTTTGGTTTTGGTGGCATCGCCGCCGGCGCTGTCGAGATCGCGAAGATCTTGTTTTACATCTTCGCATTCATGGCAATCATCACATTCGTCGCGAGCCTCATCCGCAAGGGCTAATCGCCTCCGCGCCTTCGCCCAATCTCTTCTTACATCAAGGACACACCATGAATTTCGGAAAAACCACCGCTGAAAAAGTCGCCGACGAAATCAGCAAACGCGGCGCTCAGGCTGCGAATGGATTCGAGAACGCGGTTGATTCGGCCGCCGACGCGGCGCAAAGTGCGCTCTCAAATGTCGCGACAAAAATTGATCACTTAGAAGGTCAAGCCAAACCCGCATTTGATCGCATGGTTGCGCGCGGCGAGGCCTTGGCAAGTGATGCGCTGGCGAGCACGCGAGATGCTGGCGAACGCGGGAAACAAGCCGTCGCCCGCTATGCGACCGCGTGTGAGAACTACGTTGCTGAACAACCCATGAAGTCCGTCGCCATCGCGGCCGCGGCCGGCGCTGCGCTGGCCGCCGCGCTGCTTATTTTGTCGCGAAACCGCGCCGCGAAGTGCGATCGCCATAGCGCGCGTTAATGGCACGCGGCCATTTGGAAGGAGCACACGCATGATGATCGGTACTACGTTAAGGCTGCTGACCAAGCGACCGGAACTGTTGCTCAACTATGTGTCTGCCTATTCGACGCTCGCGCGTGACGAATTCGTTTTGGCGAGGACGCGGCTTGCGAGGCGCGCGATTGCGGGCGCGGTTGCGTTCGCAGCGTTGCTCGCATTCCTGATCTTAGCGGGCGTTGCCCTCATCTTAGGATCGGGCACCGCCCAGCCCTATGCGGTCTGGACGCTCGTCACTGTACCGGGCTTTATGTTGCTCATTTGCATTGCCGCCAGTGCGTTCGCTCTCGCGAAGGACGCTGCGCCGCAGCGCGAAGCCTTCGCTGATCAACTGCAGCGCGACTTGCATGCCTTTCGCGGTGCTCTCGAGACGCACCGATGAGCGAGCGGGTACCTTCATCTTCAAGCGACGCATTAAGTGATATTGATGAAGCACGCGACGAGCTATTGCAGTTTTTCGCTT
>JAKPSO010000496.1 GCA_029571495.1 Pseudomonadota bacterium | reverse complement strand
TTGGCGGTGCTTAGAGGCATTTTCCATCAAAAGTCGACTGTACACAAAAAAACAATGAAAGCACCGTCGGTTAGTCGTTCTGAACCAAAAGCTGTATAGCCTCTTCCCGTCCGCGCAGTGGCCGGTGGCCTGTGCGTCTGCATAATCTCCGCTATGGACCGCAAACCCCTCAAATCGAGCAAACTCCGCGCAGCGGGCTACTACGAGCGATCCCGTGTGATGGAAATCGAATTCATCAACGGCGACGTGTTCGAATACAAATCCGTTTCGCCAGAGACCTACCGCCAGCTCATGGCCTCGCCGTCGCCGAACAGTTTCTTCGAGGACAAAATCGAAGAGGCGTTCTCCGGGAAACGCATCGGCAAGGTGTCAAAGTCGAACGCGGCGGCAGACTTTGACGCGCTCTTTGGCGGCACATCAAACGACACCTAACAAAAGCGGCGTACAGTCACACGCTGACCAACAAAGGTAGTACGACATGGCATGGTGGCAACAAACAGGCACGACGCGGCCCAAACCGTGGATCTGGGCGCTCGTCGCGCTCGCGGCGTTGGCGTGCGTCGCGACATTTTTCTGGTGGCGCGGAACGGCAGCAGAAGTGGCGACCGTCACGTCGGGCCCCATTCAGCATTCGCTCGTTTTTTCCTCGCGCGTATCTAGCGTTGCGCGCACTGACCTGTCGGCGACGCTTACAGCGCGCGTTGAAAAAGTGCTGGTACGCGAGGGAGACAGCGTCAAGGCCGGGCAGCTTCTCATCGCGCTCGACGACGACGATCTGCGCGCGCAGGCTGCGCAAGCACAAGCCGCAATCACGACTGCCGATGCGCGGCTGAAGTCACAATTTGAGCTCGCCGGGCCAGTCGCCTCGCAAGGACTCGCGCAGGGCCGCGCCAACATGGAATTTGCGCTCGCCGAACTCGAACGCACGAAGAGCTTGCACGACAAAGGTTTCCTCGGCGACGCCAAGCTTCAAGAGGCAGAGCGCGCTGCGTCAAGCGCCCGCGCGGCGTACCAGCAAGCGGCCGCGCAAGCGACCGCCAACACGCGCGGCGGTGCCGAGACCCAAGCCACGCAAGCGCGCGTGAAAGAAGCGCAAGCCGCTCTGCAAATTGTGAAAGCCAAGCTCGAACAGACGAGCATCATCGCGCCTGCGGACGCACGCGTCATCGCCCGCAGCGTTGAAGTGGGCGACGTCGCGCAACCCGGTAAGAAACTCCTCACCTTGGCGATGACCGGCGAGACACGGCTCATCGCGCAAATCGACGAAAAAAACCTTGGTCTCGTGCGCGAAGGCATGCGTGCGGTTGCGTCCGCCGACGCGTTCCCTGACAACAAATTTGATGCGGAACTCATCTACCTCGCGCCGTCGGTCGACGTGACGCGCGGCACCGTGGAAGCACGCCTGCGCGTAGCAAAACCGCCCGCGTTTTTGCGCGACGACATGACCGTCTCGGTTGAAGTGCTCGTCGCACAGAAGCAAAACGCGCTGACGATTCCTGGCGTCGCGTTACGCGAAGCGGGCGAGCGCAAATACGTTCTAGTGGCGCGTTCGGGCAGCACGCACGAAGCCGATGTGAAAGTCGGCATTCGCTCGCTGCAGCGCGTGGAAATCGTCTCCGGCCTCAGCGCGGGCGAACAAGTCGTCGTCGATGAACGCATCCGTGCCGGCCAGCGCGTACGTGCCATCGAGGCCGCCCCAGCACCGCGCGTGAAGGGCGTCGACATGCCGATGCCTACGCAGTGATCACGCCGACCTGACATGCGATTTGAATTTCAACTGGCGCTGCGCTTCCTGCGCGAGGGTCGTACGCAATCGGCGCTAATCGTCGGCGGCGTGATGGTCGGCGTCGCGGTGATTGTGTTCATCTCGGCGTTGGTCACTGGGTTACAGACCAACACGTTTCGGCGCACACTCGGAGCGCAGGCGCACATCGTGTCGAAGCCGATTGAGCCGGCGGCACGTGTGCAATCCGACTCGTCGGACGGCATGATCGCCGTCGTACAAACCGCGCCTCGCAAATTGCGCTCCATCGAAAACTGGCAGCAAGTAATGGCCGCGTACGAGGCTACACCGGGCGTAGTGGCGGTGTCACCGCTCGCGTCGGGCGCGGCCATCGCGCTTCGTGGCGAAGGGCGCAACGCGGTCACGATTTTCGGCATCGACTTGCCGCGTTACGACCGCATTGTCGATTTGAGCGACAAGCTCGTCACCGGCGCGATGCGACTAGAGCCGGGCGACGTGTTGGTCGGCACGGAACTCGCGAAAGACTTAGGCGCAACGGTCGGTGACCGTATCACGATCACAACGGGGACGTCGAACGCCAGCGGCGAGCGCTTCCAAATATCGGGCACGCTCGATTTGGGCAATCGCGATCTCAGTCGCCGCGCCGCGTACCTCCCGCTCCACACCGTGCAGAACATGTTGGAATTGCCAGGCGGCGTGACCTCTATCGAGACGCGCATTCGCGATGTATTCAACGCCAACGAAGTTGCCGCGAGACTCGCACGAATCACGCCGCTTACCGTCGAGAGCTGGATGGTGACCAACGGCTCGCTGCTCAGCGCGCTATCCGCGCAATCGGCCAGCACCGCGATCATTCGCCTATTCGTCTCAATCGTCGTAATGCTCGGCATCGCCAGCGTGTTGGTAGTCGCCGTAGTTCAGAAGACACGAGAGATCGGCATCCTGCGCGCGATGGGCGCATCGCGCGGGCAAATGACGCGGGTCTTTTTGTTGCAGGGTGCGGTGGTCGGGTTTGTCGGCTCGGCGCTCGGCGCAATGCTCGCATCGCTCTTGGTCTACGCGTTTGGCGTGTTCGTACGCGGCCCAGATGGTGGCGTGTTGTTTCCGATCGATCTGACCGCACAGCTGTTGATACTCGCATGCGTAGGCGCGACGGTGTGCGGAACGCTCGCGGCGATTGCACCTGCGCGCCGCGCGGCGCGGCTCGATCCTGCACAGGCCATGCGCGCATGAACGCGTCCACCAACGCACCCGCGGCGCCGTCCGCGCCCGCCACGGGCCATGTGCTGCGCCTCGCAGGCATTCGCAAGTCGTACAACATCGGCACACCCGTCGAGGCAGAGATTCTTCATGGTATCGATCTCACGCTCGCCCATGGTGAATTCACTGCGCTCATCGGACCGTCGGGCTCGGGGAAGAGCACACTCCTAAACATCATCGGCCTCCTCGAAGCACCGACTCAGGGCAGCGTCGAAATCGCCGGCCGCGCCGTGAGTTACGACGACGACAACAACCTGACGCGCCTGCGCGCCATGAGCCTTGGGTTCGTGTTCCAGTTTCACCACCTGTTGCCCGCGTTCACGGCACTCGAAAACGTATTGATGCCGCAACTCATCAACGGCGTCGACATCAACGACGCCCGACGAGCCGAGGCGACGGCGCTTCTCACAGCTGTCGGACTCAAGGGTGCCGAAACGAAGAAGCCCGCCGAGCTCTCGGGGGGCATGCAGCAGCGCGTCGCCATCGCCCGTGCGCTGTCGATGAAACCTGCACTCGTGCTCGCCGACGAGCCGACGGGCAACTTGGACACCAAAACCGCCGCAGACATCTTCACGATGCTTCGTGACTTCAACAAGAAATTCGGCACCACTTTCCTCATCGTCACCCACGACCCACGCCTAGCCGCCACCTGTGACCGCCGCGTGACGCTCGCCGACGGGCAAGTGCTGTCAGACGAACGCGTGGCGTGAGCGGTTCGCGCTATTGATGCGGAACGAGAAAGTAGAAACTCCGTTCACCCTGAGCGTAGCGAAGGGTTTGATAATCAAACGCTTCGGCGATGCCTCAGCGCGAACGGTTCAAACATCTTCGTTCCGGATCAATAGGGTGCGGCGGCTGTGCTAGTCTGACTCCTGTGCGTTGTTACTTACAGAAAGGCCTATGCTATGAAACGCCTTATCGCAAATTGGGTACAAACCGTTGCCTTGAGCATTGCGCTGTTGGTGGCCTGTTTCGGTCACGCGAGCGCATTGGACCCGTCGTTCGGAAACACTACCACATTTTTTGAGCCTGGCGTTGACCTCTCGCCCTTCCTAGCCAACGGCAGTTCGGCACCGTCGGTGACATTGGATGCCTTCGGCAATGGATGGGTCATCGCCACCAAGGGCAGCGCGAGCCCAACGCTGGTCAGATTTGATCGCGCCGGCAACCTAGACGCGAGCGCCACGACCATCGGCGGCTTGCCGACGTTTGATCATGTCGCGCTATCCCGGGACAGCGAACGCAATCTCGTGATGTGCGGCATTGCAACCGCAACGATGACGGTCCACATGGTTCGCTTGGCAGTGAACGCGGCCGGGTCGTTGAGCCGATTGACAAGCGGCCAAGTTGCTGTGCCACAACCGTATGCCGTTTCGAATCCGATCACGTTAGTCACGTCACCTGTCACGCTGTCAAATTTGCAGTGCACCGCCGACAGCGCCAACAACGTAGCCGTGCAATATTCCAAGTCAGGTTCGGGCATCGGTGGCTCGCCAATCGTGTTTCATCGTTTTGACGCCAACGGTGGATTGGACCTATCGTTTGGCGATGCTGGGACGATAATGATCGACGGCACATTTCAAAGCGTCGCAACAACTCAATTGGGTGTCATCACGTTAACGTGGGTTGGCGAGGATCGCGCAATCAACATAGTGTCAGAAGGCGCTATCGTGCAAATGACTATCGTATCGGCGATGGTGCATCCGGCCGCACTGATTCGGATCGAACCGCCAACCGTGAGCGGCTCAAAATGGACGATCACACAGCGCGACTTGACTTTTGCCGTTGCCGCGGCTCAATCGCTCCCGTTAGCCACCGCACATGACGGCAACGACGTTGTTTTCTTGGCCCAGCGACCCGTGGCGAATGCGGCGGGCACTGTGGACGTCTATCGAGTCGACGCTCGTAACGGACTGGTGCGCGAATTGTTAGTCAACGTCCGAGCCCCGATATTCACTGAGGGGCCGTCGCGCTTGGTCCTCGCGCCAATCGCCGGAACGCTGCTCGCGGTAAGCGGGAATGGAGTTGTGTCTTCGACGCCCGGTGACGCTCGCATCAGCAACAACACCTTGTGGATAGGGCGCTTTAGCTACAACCAACTTTTGCAAGGTGTTGCCGGGGGTGTCCGAATTGACGCGTTGAATGGCGAGATTCGCCTCGTACCGTTGGATGAAGGCGGCTTTTTGGTGTCTGCGGCAACCGTCACGCGGCGCGATGGAGCGCCCGCCTCGCCGGGCATCGTACGCGTGTCGCCTGACTACCTACTTCCGAGAACAGTGGAGTTCTACGATCCTGATCGTGGAAACTATTTTTTCGCGGCGTCTACCGCAGAGATCGAACAGATTTGGGCATGGATTCGCAGCGGCATTCTTAAGTGGAAGCCGGTCGGCGCAGACGACGACGGACAGTCGTTCAAGACGTGGCCGTCGGACGTCTCGAACGCGCAGACGACGCCTGTCTGTAGGTTCTTTCTGCCCTCACTGGCCACACACTTTTACAGCGCACGAAGTGATGAGTGTGCCAAGTTTGCGCGACCAGAGTACGCAAAGCTATTCCAGTTGGAAGACCCACTATTTGCAGTCAGTACGCCGAATGCGGCGGGGGGCTGCCCGGCGGGCAAAGCCGTCGTAAGGCGATTTTTCCGACCACCTCCCGCGCAACCCAACCACCGTTGGGTGCGTGATGATCAAGCGGCGAAGACGATGCGAGCCCGCGGATGGCTGGATGAAGGGCCGGTTTTCTGTGAGCCAAGCTATTGAATCGAGATTGCCGCCACGACATCTAACGCTCGGCGCGTGGGCACGCTGCGGTGCTCGGCGCTGCGCGCCGGCGTCACCCTTTACACTTGAGTCTTAGCGTTTTTTCCGGCGCGTGTTGCGCTTTCTGTCATGCCATCGTTTGATACCGTTTCCGAGCTCAATTGGGTCGAAATCAAAAACGCCCTCGATCAGGCCAACAAAGAGATTTCAACCCGTTTCGATTTCAAAGGCTCCGACGCGCGCGTTGAGCTCAATGAAAAAGAAAAAGTGATGACGATTTACGCCGACGACGACTTTAAGTTGGGTCAAGTCGACGACGTGTTGCTCAACAAATTCGCCAAGCGAAACGTCGATTCGCGCTCCATCGAAAAGGGCAAGGCCGAAAAAATCGGTGGCGACAAGATGAAGCGCGTCGACAAACTCAAAGAGGGTTTGGAATCCGAACTTGCGAAGAAGGTCGTGAAGCTTCTCAAAGACAGCAAGCAACTTAAGGTCAGCGGTTCGATCCAAGGCACGAGTGTGCGCGTTACTGGCGACAAGAAAGACAACTTGCAAGCTGCGATGGCCTTGATCAAAAAAGAGATCACCGACTTGCCGTTGCAATTCAATAATTTCCGCGATTAGGCACGGCGTGAAAGCGGCGCTGTTGGTGGCGTGCGTGTTTCTGATGCTCGGCTGTCAGCCGAGTAATCCGCCACCTACGCCACTGCCCACAAAAGAGAAAACGATAGACCGCGTCAACGAGAAACTCGACGACGCGATGAAAAAGACGCAAGAGCGGCTCGAGGCAATCGACGCTGACAAGAAAGGTTCCTGATTCATGAAGTGGTTTCAATCTTTGGCTCACGTTTTGGCGACTGCGCTGGCGCTCGGCATGGTGACAGGTGCCAGCGCGCAAGCGCCCGCAAGCGCCGACGGCCGCAACGCCGACACGTGGCTGCGCGACGGTGACCGAGTGACCATAGCGGTGAGTCCGTACACCGAACACTTCCGCAACAACCCGGAATACGCGAAGCACTCCTACCTCGTGGATCTCGGCATCGAGTCAAAGTACGACACTGTTTGGGGCGCGGACCAAACGCTGTTCGGCCTCGCCGTGTTCAAAAATTCCTACGGTCAACCTTCACAGTACATCTACTGGGGCCAGAAGTGGGACGTAAAGCCGTGGTTGTACGCGAAAGTCACTGCTGGGCTGTTGCACGGCTATAAAGGCAAGTACAAGAACAACATTCCGCTCAATGGCCTTGGCACCGCGCCGGGCATCATTCCGGCGATCGGCGTGCAATTTGGCGACGTACGCGCAGAACTCATCACGCTCGGATTCTCTGCTGTGATGGTCACTGTCGGTTACCGCTTCTAGGTCGGAGCATCAACATGGCATTGCGCGCAGGCTTCACCGCAGAATCCATGAAGAACCGCGGCGTCGGCAAGCTGCCGGGGCTGTTAGGTGTTGAGCTACTTTCTGTTGAAGAAGGATTACTCGTCGCGCAACTCAAAGTTCGCGAAGAACTCTTGGCCCCAAACGGGTACTTACACGCCGCGACCGTCGTGGGCTTGGCCGATACCATGTGCGGCTACGGCTGCATCGCGCACCTGCCAGCAGGCGCATCGGGCTTTACGACGATTGAGCTCAAGAGCAATCACCTTGGCACGGCACTCGACGGCACGATCTACGTCGAAGCCCGCCCCTTCCACCTCGGACGGACGACGCAGGTGTGGGACGCGATCGTACGTCACCGCGAGACCGAGAAGACAATCGCCCTCTTTCGCTGCACACAGATGGTGCTTTGGCCCAAAGGGCAGTGAGTCGTGGCGAGCGTTGACTTGATCGCCGCCGCTCGTGCATTGAGCCAGGCAGTCGACTCGCTTTCTTTTTCGTCGCCGGTCACACACACGCTTAATCCGCTCGAGTACGCTTGGGCACCGCACGAGACGTATTTGCGCAAGTTTGGCGACGGCAAGAAGCGCGTGATTTTTCTCGGCATGAACCCCGGCCCATTCGGAATGGTGCAGGTCGGCGTGCCGTTCGGTGAAGTGAATGCGGTGCGCGACTGGATGAAGATCAACGCCCCCATTGCGCAACCAAAAACGCCTAACCCTTCGCGTCCCGTTGAAGGCTTTGCGTGTCAGCGCTCAGAGATTTCAGGTCAACGATTGTGGGCGCTGTTCGCCGAGCGATTCCCGAACGCTGATGACTTTTTCGCGCAACATTTCGTGGCGAACTATTGCCCACTCGCGTTCTTCGACAAGGCCCGAAACGTCACGCCCGACAAACTGCCCAAATCAGAAACGGCACCGCTCTACGCCGCATGCGACGCACATCTTCGTGCGTCGGTCGAAGCGCTCAAACCGGAGTGGGTCATCGGTATCGGCAAATTCGCCGAAGCTCAAGCTCGCGCGGCCATCGCTGCTTCACATCCACACGTCAAGATCGGCACAGTCCTGCACCCCAGCCCAGCCAGCCCAATGGCCAATCGTGGCTGGGCGCCGCAAGCAGCAGCGCAATTGGCCGCGCTGGAGATTTGGTAGCGGTCAACGCAACGCATCGTGAACATTCGTCGCGCAAACGCGAAAGACGCACCGGCCATTGTCGAGTGTGACGACTTCGCGAAAACTGATCAAAGTAGGGCTGCGAAGATTGACGCGGCCATAGCTCGATCAAATTGCTTGGTAGCTCTGGAGAACGGGGCAGCCATCGGCTATTGCACGTTCAATGAGCACTTTTTTGGCCATCGCTTCGTCGAACTCGTTGTTGTTGCGGCACATGTTCGTCGGCGAGGCGTGGCGCGGGCTCTCGTGCGTGTTGCCTCGCAAAAGTCTCCAACAGACAAAGTTTTCAGTTCGGCCAATGCATCCAATCTGGCCGGACAAGCGTTGTTGTTAAGTTGTGGTTTCCATAACGTTGGACGCATCAGCGGGTTGGACGATGGCGATCCCGAAGTGTTCTTTTCTCGCCGCATAGTGGATTCGCCCGCAATCTCGGCTGAACGCGTCAATTCGCGCATTGTTGGTCCGAGCGCTTCGTACAGCGCTGCGTGCGAAGCCGTCCTACGTTCGTTGCCAGATTGGTTCGCCATTGAATCAGCGCTGGTCGCCTATGCCAACAACACGAGCCAACTACCAACGTTTGTCGCACTGGAAGATGATCGCGTCGTTGGCTTCGTATCGATTCGAAAACACTTTGACTGTTCTTGGGAGATTGATTGCGCTGCAGTTCGCAAAGACGCTCGCCATCAAGGCATCGGAACAGCGCTCCTCGATCGCGCTGAGGCGTGGATGAGCGCGCAGGGTGCGACCGTACTTCAGGTCAAAACGCTTGCCGCAACCAAGCCCAACCCGTTTTATGCAGAAACTCGAGCGTTCTACGCGCATCGAGGATTCGTTTCGCTAGAGGTTCTAGAAACGGTTTGGTCATCCGAGAATCCTTGCCTCGTGATGGTGAAAGCGCTACGCGGTCGGCAGTAGGCTCGCCTAGACCACCCGTGGCTCAGCATCAAGCGCCACACCAAACATCTCCTGCACGTCCGCGCGCACAGCCTCGGCGAGTTCCCAGATTTCCGCGCCTGTAGCGGCACCATGGTTCACCAGCACCAGGGCGTGTTGAGTGTGAACCCCTGCTTCGCTGAAGGGATGGAGGCGGCGACCTTTCCAGCCCGTTTGTTCGATGAGCCATCCAGCCGCGAGCTTGACTCCGGCTTTGCCTGCGTACTGCGGCATTGCGGGAAAGCGCGCTTTGAGGTCGTTGGCGACACTTGCTTCGACGACTGGGTTCTTGAAGAAGCTACCAGCGTTGCCGATCACGGCCGGGTCCGGCAGCTTGCTTTGGCGAATTGCGATGACGGCGCGAGACACGTCGCTGGCGCTCGGCTGCGTGACGTTGCTGCGTTCTAGCCGCGCCTTGATGTCGCCGTAATCGAGGCGCGGCGTGAACTTGCGCGACAGGCGAAAGCGCACGCGCATGATGGCGTAACGATCACGCGCTGCGGCCTCGGCGTGCTTGAAAACGCTGTCGCGGTAGCCAAACGCACATTCGGTGTTACTGAACTCGCGCGTGTTTCCGGTCGCGAGATCGACGGTTGCGACGCTGTCGCACGACTCTGAGATTTCAACGCCGTAAGCACCGATGTTTTGCACCGGCGCGGCACCCACGAAGCCCGGAATCAACGACAGATTTTCAAGGCCGCTTAAGCCCTGCGCGAGCGTCCACAGCACAAATGCATGCCACGGCTCACCAGCCATCGCCTCGACGAGCACGGTGTCGCCTTCGTCAAACACCACACGAGCGCCGCGCGGCGCGATTTGCAGCACCGGGGCTTCAACGACGTCACGCGTAAACAGCAGATTGCTACCGCCGCCGATCAGGAGTGGCGTCTCGTCACGGTCGCGACTTGCGCACCACGACAACAAGTCGTGTTCGCTGGAGACCGTCGCGAATCGTTGTGCCGTAGCCTGAACGCCAAAAGTGTTGAACGCACGCAGCGGAAAATTTCGCAGAAAGTGCATCAACCGCTCAGTGAAATTACGGCTTCAGGCCTGCAGGAATACCGTTCGGGAATGCCTTTGTGAGCTTGGCGTTGATCTCCTCAATGCGATGTGGCGGGCTCGGGTGCGAGCTGCCGTATTCCGGGACGCGCGCGCCACCGCTCGCCTTCTCCAAAATCTGCATCACGCGAATCATGGCGCGTGGATCGTAGCCCGCCTCCGCCATGAGACGCAGGCCGAGCGCGTCAGCTTCTAGCTCATCATCGCGGCCATACTTCAACATGATCGACTGTCCAACCATTTGACCGATTTGCGCGGCACTCATAGAACCTGCGCCCATCGCAAACGCGCCAGTCAAGCCCTGCGTGAGTTGATCTTTGGCGATGTGCTCCGCGCTGTGGCGACCGATCACGTGACCGACTTCGTGTCCCAACACAGCGGCCAACTGGCCTTCAGTTTCGAGGCGCGAGAGGAGCGCCATCGTGATGAAAATTTGCCCGCCTGGAAGCGCGAACGCGTTCACCGTGCGCGGGTCAGCCAAGGTGTGAAATTTGAACGGATAGCCGGACTTCGACGCGACCGACCCGGCGACGACCTTTGCGCCGATGGTCGACACGAGTTGCCGCGCGCGCGCATCCTGCGTAAGCCCGCCCATCTGCGCGGCCATTTGTGGAGCCGATTGCAATCCCATCGCGACTTCGTCTTTCGGCGACATGCCGGCGACGTGCTGCTTCTCGCCGGTGATTGGATTGACCGACGACGAGCCAAAGTACGATAACAACGAAAACGCCGCAACAACGAGCCCGATGATGAGTTGAATTTTGTTCATAGTTTTTCCTCCTTCTCGACCCGATTAACCACGATAGATCGAGCGACGGTCACGCTCAAGCGATTCGTAAATGCCACCGCAGAGCGCACCGAACACAACATGAAGCGCGACCATGAACCAACTGCGGTAATAGAAAAATTCGGGGAAGAAACGGCTCATCGAGTACGTGTTGATCGCGTAGAGCGCAAGACCGAACAACGCGCCACCGATCAAACCCACCCAAAAACCCCAGCGATGCAGCGTGAATGAAATCAGAAACGCGAACACGAGACCGAGCACAAGGTGTACGCCAACGCCCGCAATCAATGCGTTGGTCGACGACGTCAATTCGGGGTCCAGCGCGTTGCGCCCGAGAACAATCGTTGCCAGCAACCGCGGCAATCCCATCGCGTTGTCGTGCAAAAACTGAAGTGCCCCCATTCCCAGCAACAAACTAATCACTGCCGCGGAGAGGCCCGCGATCGTTGCGGCGCGCTTGTCCATCTGTGCTCCTCGTCATTTCGACTAATTATTTTTCGTGCGAAGATTGTAAGCTCGCATCGCTAGCCCATACTAACGTGCTGATCGAACCGATTGATGACAGTTTGGAGCACATATATGGGACTTTTCGGAAAATCGAATGCAATGGTCAACGCGGCCAACGCGCTGCCCGGCAGAACAGCGACGATGCCGGTGCCCGAGGCGCATTACGTCAACGCGCACCCGATCACAGCACCGTTCCCCGAGGGACTGCACTCGGCGCAGTTCGCGATGGGGTGTTTCTGGGGCGCGGAGCGCGCGTTTTGGGAGTTGCCTGGCGTGTACTCCACAGCTGTCGGCTACGCTGGCGGCTTCACGCCCAACCCAACGTATCAAGAGGTTTGCAGCGGCCAAACCGGCCACACAGAAATGGTCTTCGTCGTGTACGACCCAACGGCGATTACGTACGCGCAACTCCTGAAGGCGTTTTGGGAAGCACACGATCCAACGCAAGGCATGCGCCAAGGCAATGACGTGGGCTCACAGTACCGTTCTGCGATTTATTGCTACACGTCCGAGCAACGGGAAGCAGCGGAAGCGACGCGTGCGCAGTTTCAAACAGCGCTGACTACCCGTGGCTACGGCGCGATCACGACGGAGATTCGAGGCGGCAAGCCGAACGAAGCGACGCCAGAATTTTTCTACGCAGAACCGTATCACCAGCAATACTTAGCGAAGAACCCCGGTGGTTACTGCGGCCTCGCGGGCACGGGCGCGAGTTGCCCGCTACCCACGGGCGGGACGTTGTTGTAACTCGTCGCCTGTAGGAGCGGCGGAAGCCGCGATACGCTCTCACGCTTGACTAAGGTAACAAGACGCATCGCGGCTCCCGCCGGTCCCGCGTCATCCCGACGCGCGAAACTACACGATTCTCCCTCCGCTAGCATTTGCGCCATGAACGCGAATACTGCACCCACAGAAAATCTCCGCATCGGCGTCGACCTCGGCGGCACCAAGATCGAGGCCATCGCGCTTGATGCGCGGGGCACTGTGTGTTGGCGCGAACGTGTGCCAACGCCGAAGCACTCCGCCGCCGCGATCTACGAAGCAATTTACGCGTTGGTAGAGCGCTGCGAAAGCGCGCTTGCGGATCGCGCCACCGTCGGCATCGGCACGCCCGGCTCGCTGTCGCCGAAGACGGGATTGCTACGTGGTTCGAACACCGTCGTCCTCAACGGCCAACCCGTGAAGCAAGAACTCGAAGCGCTTTTGCAACGTGAAGTGCGCATCGCCAACGACGCCAATTGCTTCGCGCTGTCGGAGGCCGTGGACGGCGCAGGCAAAGGTGCACACACGGTCTTCGGCGTGATCCTCGGCACGGGGGTCGGCGCGGGCGTCGTCGTCAACGGACAAGCATTGAGTGGCTTGCACGCCATTGCTGGCGAATGGGGGCACAACCCACTGCCGTGGCCGAGGGACGACGAACGACCGGGCACGACCTGCTACTGCGGCAAGCCGGGCTGTATCGAAACCTGGCTCTCCGGCCCCGGCATCGCCGCGAACTTCGGCGACGGCAAAACGCCCACCGCTGAAATTGTCAAACGCGCCGAAGCAGGCGACGCCTTGGCCGAGGCATACATGCAACGCGTCGAGGATCGCCTCGCGCGCGCATTCGCCACCTCCATCAACATCCTCGACCCCGACGTCATCGTCCTCGGCGGCGGTGTATCGAACATCGCGCGGCTGTACGCGAACGTGCCGAAATTGCTGCCGAAGTACGTGTTCAGCGAATTCGTCGAAACCCGCATCGCGCAAAATGTTCATGGCGATTCCAGCGGTGTTCGCGGCGCGGCGTGGCTTTGGTAGGCATCACGCCGTTGTCGCAACAGCTTTTTAGCGCAAACGGCCAGCGGGCGGACGTTTACGTCACAAATTCTCAAGTATCGACCTAAGACAAAGAGTGACCTTAACGGCTGCTTGTTAGTCGTTTACAGGCAGAAGCTGTTACGCGCGAATGCGCCACGAGGAGTGCACCGAAAACCTGCACTTTCGAAAGCGTCCAAGGGCACTAAACGAGAACACCACCAAGCGCTCAGCGAGAGCGCCGGACGCTACGGCGCAAGATTGGGAACGCCACAAACGTTGGCGAGGTAAGGACGGATAAGCGCCCAAGTCCCGCGAGTCAAAGTGCCCCCACCTAACGCGCCGTTAGTCACGCCAGTGCCGGAAAACCCGAGCAATGCGCGCAACAAAATCACGCCATCGGTCGCGGCACTCACGCTGCCGTTGCCGTCGATGTCGAGCGTTTTGGTGGTGATCATCGGATCAATTAGAGCAGCCATATCAGCGGCGAGTAGGCGGGTGCCAATCGGGTTGTAGGCGTTCGCCCTCAGCGCCTCGTTGCTCAACGTCAGCATGCGGCGCAAAATCAATAGACCGTCGGTGGACGACAACACGGCTCCGTCGTTGTCGATATCAAGCGTACACGCCGCTGGCGCAATACCGAAAGTGACCGTTACCGTACAGGCCGCAGTCACCGGCGCAGTGGTCACCGTGTTACCGCTAAATGTTGCGCCGCAGCCGCTGACGCCGGTGATGATGTTGCCTGCATTTGGAATGGCCGTGAAGCTCACGAAGCCGCCGCTGGCCG
>JAKPSO010000495.1 GCA_029571495.1 Pseudomonadota bacterium | reverse complement strand
TTTTGCGCCGCAAATTCGGCAGCTGTTGTAGCGACCGATGAACGCCACTCACCGCAATTTTGTGGTCGGCCTCACGGGAGGCATCGGGTCGGGGAAATCAAGCGCTGCGGCTCGCTTCGAACAACTTGGTGCGTTTGTCATCGATGCGGACGCGATATCGCACGCGCTTACAGCGCCCAACGGCACCGCGCTCGACGCAATCAACACCGCGTTTCACGGCGTTGTCACAGACGGCGTGCTTGATCGGGCCGCCTTGCGCGAACGCGTCTTTCACGCACCGGCCGAAAGGACGCGGTTGGAGGCCATCGTACATCCGATGGTGCGAATGACGACCGAGGCACTCATGGCGTCGGAGCAAGCTCGACAAGCGCCCTACATCATTCACATGGTGCCGCTGCTATTCGAATCGAACAATTCACGCGAACGGATCGACTGCGCCGTCGTCGTAGATGTGGACGAATCGACGCAGATTGAACGCGTTACGAGCACACGCGACGTTCCGGCCGCGACCGTTCGCCAGATCATCGCGGCGCAAATGCCGCGTGACGAACGGCTGCGGTACGCACAGTTTGTGATCGACAATCGTTCTGATTTAGCAGCGCTGCACGATCAGGTCGAGCGTCTACACTCCGTTTTCGTGGTTAACGCGAAGCGCGTTGAGGAGGTCGCTGCATGCACGTGATTGATTCGCCCGTCGCAAGCGTTCTCAGCACAACATGGCTGACATTCGAATGCCCGCTAGGAGAGCGCGCGCGGACATGGCTGCGCCTTGAAGAGTTGTTCGATCAAACCCGAACATTTTCGGCGCGCAAGGAAGCTATTGACCATAGAGGTGCCCTGCTTGGACTCTTTCACATTGTGGACACGGCTGGGCGCAGCGACCTGAAGACGGACTTGTTGCAAGAGCTTGACCGCCAACGCACGCTGTGGAGCACTCAGCTGGACAACCCTGACGTGGCTCGTGAGGCGCTCGCCGAGTTTTTGAGCGACATGGATGCCGTAATTCATGACCTCCATGCGCAGGTCGGAAAGATCGGCCAACATTTGCGCGAAAGTGAATGGCTGCAAGCCGTGCGCCAACGCGCTTCGAGCCCCGGTGGAGCCTGCGCGTTTGAACTTCCGATGCTTCATAGCTGGCTACAGCGCACTGAGTTCGAGCGCCGCGCCGATCTCAAAGCGTGGTTGGACCCACTGACACCGCTCGAGGAGGCAGTGATTCTCGTGCTGCGGCTGCTTCGTGAATCGAGCCAAATCACCGCCGAGACCGCGCATCGCGGGAATTTTCAGCGTGCGCTAGCCAGCGCACGGCCACCGCTTTTGGCTCGTATCGACGTGGAAACTGGACACGCTGTTGTGCCCGAAGTCAGCGCCAACAAGTACACCGTTAACGTGCGGTTTCTTGATCATCACGGACAATTCCAAACCAGTGGCCGCGCCACCGTCACAACACGTAACATTCCGTTTCGCCTGTCGTTGTGTAGCCTGTGACCTTCGTGCAAGTTCGCGATGCGAACGAACGCACTGCTTAATCCTATGAAATCCGTCGCCTGTCCTCGTTGCCAGAAGCCCGTTGTTTGGGGCCCCGAAAGCAAGTTCCGACCATTCTGCTCCGAGCGTTGCAAACTCATGGATCTCGGCGCTTGGGCCAATGAGGAATACCGCATCGCAAATGCAACGCCGCCCGACGGCGAGAGCGACCCGGCGCTCGACGCTTTCCGCCAGCAATAGTCGCCGCCGCGTGTGCTTTGTTGGCAGCTATGACAGCTTTTCATCGCTAGCGGCCGATGCACCGTCATTTTCAGCTGTTTTTTCTAACAGTCGAGAACCGCGAAATTCCTCTTGAAACGACCGCTAAACGGCCGATAGCACTACAAAGTTGTATCGCAAGTGTCTAGCCTGCGCAAATGCGCCTGTCCGGCACGACCAGACCCGCCAAGACACCGCTTTCAGGCGACAATAGAGCGGGAAGCAGCGGAACGAGCGTGATCACATCGGCGCGGCTCCACGTGAAGGCCTGCCCCTCTCGTCCGTGCGGTTCGCCGCTCCAGTCGCGTGTCCGGCAAAAATTCAACTCCACATGAGCGTGCTCGTAGCTGAATCGCTCGGTGCGCCAAAGCTCCGCGCTGCGTACATGAACGCCGAGTTCTTCGTCGATCTCGCGGATTAGCGCCGCGACGACGGATTCGCCTAATTCGATCTTGCCGCCCGGAAACTCCCAGTAACCCGCGTACGCCTTACCCGTCGGGCGTTGCGCGAACAGCACCTGATATTCGCCGTCAACCACACGTTCGATGATCGCGACGGCGACGCGCGTCAACGGACGAGAATCGGCTGGGTCAAAACGCGGTGTCAGGTACGGCTCACGACTCACCGCTCGGCGCTCACTTCTTCGCGGACGTTCGCCCCGCGAAATCGCGCGCGAACTGGAACGCTACGCGTCCCGAACGCGATCCACGCTGCAGCGCCCAATTGAGGGCGTCGCGCTCAAACGATTCGCGTCGCTTCGCATCGGTCGGGACAACAGCGCGTAGCTCTCGTACCCACGAGTGCACGGCGGCAAGATAGTCTTCCTGCGAGAACGGATAGAAGGAAATCCACAATCCGAAGCGCTCGGAGAGCGATACCTTTTCTTCGATGCTCTCGCCGAAATGCACTTCTTCGCCGACGTATTTTGTTTCTTCGTTTTCGTGGAAGTATTCGGGCAACAGATGGCGGCGATTCGACGTGGCGTAGAGCAGGACATTCGGCGTCGCGGCGGCGATCGAACCATCGAGAATCGCCTTCAACGCCTTGTAGCTGCCATCTCCAGCATCAAACGATAGGTCGTCGCAAAAGAGGATGAACTGGTACGGCTCAGCCGCGATCAAGTCAACGATGTCGGGCATGTCGTTGAGGTGATCTTTTTCAACCTCAATCAAGCGCAAGCCGCGTTTGGCGTAGCGCGACAACATCGCTTTCACCAGCGAGCTCTTGCCCGTGCCGCGCGAACCTGTGAGCAACACATTGTTCGAGGGTTTGCGATTCACAAATTGTTTGGTGTTGCGATCAATCTGCGCGTGTTGTTCCTCGACACCGACAAGGGAATCGGCGTTCATGTGGTGAACGTGCTGCACCGCTTCAAGGTATTTCAACGTGCCCGACACGCGCCAGCGCGCCGCGACGTGGCGCGTGAAGTCGGGCTTCTCACGCGAGGGTGGCGCGATGCGCTCCAACGCGTCGGCGATGCGCGACAAGGTCGCGAGAAAATCGTGGCTAGATTGGCTCATACGCGATGCGGCTAGCTACGATATTCCGCGTTGATCTTCACGTAGTCATACGAAAAGTCACAGGTGTAAATCGTCTGCGCGGCGCTGCCACGGCCAAGGTCGATGCTGACGGTGATGTCGGCGTTTTTCATGGTGCGCGCACCGTCTTCTTCCCGATAAGTCGCGGCGCGTCCGCCCTTTTCTGCCACGAGCACTTCGTTAAGATGCACGGTGACTTTTGCGGGATCGAGGTCCGCGGGCGCGCCATAACCCACGGCCGCGAGAATGCGCCCAAGATTAGGGTCGCTTGCGAAGAATGCGGTTTTCACCAGCGGTGAATGGGCGACGGCGCGTGCGATGCGGTCGCACTCGGCAACGTCTTTGCCGGACTTCACTGCGATGGTCATGAATTTCGTCGCACCTTCACCGTCGCGCACGATCGCTTGCGCGAGCTCAAGACTCACCTTTTCGAGCGCAGCAGCAAGCGCCGCACCGTCGGCGCTTTCAAGCGACGTGATCGTCGCGTTGCCCGCTTTGCCGGTCGCCGCGATGATGTAACTGTCGTTGGTTGAAGTGTCTCCGTCCACCGTGACGCGATTGAAACTCGCGTCTGCGGTGCGTTTCGCGAGTGGCTGGATGAGTTCTGGTGCAATCGCCGCGTCGGTGAATACAAACGAGAGCATGGTCGCCATGTTTGGTTGAATCATGCCGGCCCCTTTTGCGATGCCCGTCACGTTCACCGTCTTGTCACCGACGACGGCCTGTGCACTGGCGAGCTTGTACACCGTGTCCGTGGTCATGATCGTCTGCGCAACGCGGTCCCAAGGTGCGAGTTGCCCTGCTTTGATTTCCGCCGCGGCGGCGTTGATGCCCGCATTGATGCGATCCATCGGTAAGTGCTCAAGAATCACGCCCGTAGAGAACGGCAATACTTGCACGTCCTTCACCCCGAGCGCATTGGCGACGGTAAGGCAGCTCGCCTGAGCGTTGGACAAACCCAATTCGCCGGTCGCGGCGTTAGCAATGCCTGTGTTCACAACCAGCGCGCGAATCGCCGTCGTGCGTGCAAGATGCGTGCGGCAAACCTGCACAGGGGCCGCAGCAAAACGGCTCTGCGTGAACACGCCGCCAACGGCCGTTCCTTCCGCAAATTCGGCGACCAGCATGTCGTAGCGATTGGGTTTGCGTACGTGCGCCTGCACGGCGGCGAAACGAACGCCTGCGACGGCGTGCGCCTTGGCGGGATCGAGAGGAGCGTAAGAAACGGTCATGGCGATTTCGGTTGCAAAGATTGAAAGTAAAAGGCCCGCCGTAAATGCTACGCGGGCCTTGCTGGAATAGCTTAGACGTTAATCAAGCTGTCCGTGGCAGTGCTTGTACTTCTTGCCCGATCCACACCAACACGGATCGTTGCGGCCGAGTTTCGGTCCTTGGTTGCGCACGGTACCGGCTGCTGGGTCGCTCGCTTGCGACGGCTCGCCCGTCAGTCCGTCCACGCCGGCGTGTTGATACGCAGCGCTCTGCGCCACGGGCGTGGGCTCTACGGCCTGGGCGTCTGCCTCGGAGCGTACCTGCACGGTCAGCAGCACGCGAACGACGTCACCGCGGAAACGGTCAAGCATGCCGCCGAACATCTCAAACGACTCGCGTTTGTATTCTTGCTTCGGATTCTTTTGCGCGTAGCCACGCAGGTGAATACCTTGGCGCAGCAGATCAAGATTGGAGAGATGCTCACGCCACTGCGTGTCCATCATCTGCAACAAAATATTGCGTTCGAACTGGCTAAATACCGCGTCGCCCGCGACGTCGCGCTTCGTGTTGTAGGCGTCAAGCGCTTCCTTCTTGCAGCGCTCGCGAATGTCTTTGTCGTCGAGGCCGGAATCCGCCTTGAGCCATTCGCTCACATGGGCGTGCACGTGAACGTCATGCAGTGCGGCTTCGAGCCCCGGCAGGTCCCATTGCTCTTCAACGCTTTCAATCGGCACGTAAAGATTGACGGTATCTTCAACCCAGCCTTCGATCATCGCACGCACGGTGTCGCTGACGTTCGCATGCTCAAGCAAATGATTGCGCTGCTCGTAAATTGCTTTGCGCTGATCGTTGGCAACGTCGTCGTACTCGAGCAGTTGCTTACGAATGTCAAAGTTGCGTGATTCGACTTTGAGCTGCGCCTTTTCGATCTGGCGCGTCATGATGCCCGCTTCGATGGGCTCGCCCTCGGGGATGCGAAGACGCGTCATGATGTTTTTCATGCGGTCGCCGCCGAAAATGCGAATCAGCGGATCTTCAGCCGATAAGTAGAAGCGGCTCGATCCGGCGTCGCCTTGACGGCCAGCGCGACCACGAAGCTGGTTGTCAATGCGGCGTGATTCGTGACGCTCTGTGCCGACGATGCGCAAGCCGCCCGCCGCAAGCACTTGATCGTGGAGCTTTTGCCAATCGGCTTGCACTTCCGTCATGCGTTTTTGGCGCGCTTCC
>JAKPSO010000487.1 GCA_029571495.1 Pseudomonadota bacterium | reverse complement strand
TACGGCGTGGGCGAACTCATTCGCTTGTTGCTCGCCGAAGGCATTCGCCACTTTTTCATTGGCCTCGGCGGTACCAGCACCAACGATGGTGGCGCAGGCTTGCTCGCGGCGCTTGGCGTGAAATTCACGGGCACCTTCCGGCGCGAAATTGAACCCACCCCGAACGGCCTCGCGAAACTTATTTCTGTTGACGTGACGGCGCTCGACGCGCGCCTCACGGAGTGCGAAATCACCTTGCTTTCCGACGTCAACAACGGGCTTCTGGGCGAGCGCGGAGCGACCGCGATTTTCGGGCCGCAAAAGGGTGTCGCGGCCAACGATGTTGCGCGTATCGACGGCGTGATGGAGGCCTACGCGGAACGCCTCGAAGCGGCGTTGCAGCGCTCGGCAAAGACCAAACCTGGGGCGGGCGCAGCGGGCGGCTTGGGCTACGCGCTGCAGCTCGTGGGCGCGAAATTTGAATCCGGTGCGCAAACCGTCGCGCGACTCGTCGGCCTCGCGGATGCCTGCAAGGGTGCGGATTGGCTCATCACGGGCGAGGGCCGCAGCGATGCGCAAACGCTGTTGGGCAAAACACCGTTCGCTGCCGCGCAGATCGCGCGCACGCATGGCAACAAAACGCTGAAAGCGACGCTGATCAGCGGCGGCGTTGACGCTGCATCACTGAGCGAACTCAACGCCACTTTTAACGGCGGCTGTTTCAGCATCGTGCCGGGTCCGATGACGCTCGATCAAGCCGTCATCCGCGCGCCAGAGCTCATCGCCAACGCCGCCGAACAAATCGCCCGTATCGCCGCTGTCTTAAAGTAACAACTTTATAGCGCTAACGACCGACCGACGGTGGTTAGCACTCGTTTTGTTGAATTGTCGACCACAGTGTTTTTCTGCCCGTAACCGCCGTCGGTCGGTCGTTAGCGCTATAAAGCCATAGGTGCAACGTATGGTCGTGCTGCGGGCACCGCACGTGAGTGCTTGGCTCGCGCTACCGATCAGTGATCAATTCGTCGCATCGATGACGCTCGACACGCAGAAAGCGACGCCTTCGTCGATCCAGCCTTGATTGCGCATTTTTGTGCGCGTGGCATCGCTCACGACGTAGCGATGATTACTCTCGTTCGTAGCCGCTTTATCGTTGTACAAACGCCAGACGGGTTTGCTCGCCGCGGAGGTGTTACACGAGCCAGTGGTCGACGTGAGCGCCGCGAAATCAAATCCTTCAAAGCTCAAACCTTTCAGCGTGTTGAGCGTCGGACAGACGTCGCCGGTGCCATAGAAATGTGTGTTGCTGCCGCCCGTTTCCGGCGCGGAATAAAAGCGGCACACGGCGGATTCGGGAATGTCACGATAGAGCCCGCTCTTGGCGGTGAAACGCATGCCGGTACGCGAGAACGACGCGGGGAGCGCATCGAGCTGCGCCTGCTCACTCGCACGGCCGGTCATGAAGTAGCGATTGACCACACGGTTGTAATACTCGACGACGGTTTTGTCGGGCGTCGCCTCGTTGCCGCTGGTGGCGAGGACTAGGCCGCCTTCCGTTGCTGGGAGGATCGGCGGCATTGCGAGACGGTCGTAGCACTGAATCAAAAACTCAGCGTCGTTCATCGGCACTAATGGCGATTGCACAAACAAGGCCAGCGACCCGCCGCTGCAGGTCACCATTTCCCTGGGTTGCGCAGTCCATGCGGGATCGGGTTCGCCATGCCCCGTGATGGACGCGCGACGAACGGTACCGTTGTCGTAGTAAAGAAATCCTCCGGCAA
>JAKPSO010000483.1 GCA_029571495.1 Pseudomonadota bacterium | reverse complement strand
GTTCGCCGCGCACGAGGATCGGCAGTGTGAAGTAGCCGTATCGGCGCTTGGCCTCGGGTGTGTAGCACTCGATGCGATAGTCAAAATTCCAAAGCATCTGTGCCCGCTCACGGTCCCAAACGAGGGGATCAAACGGCGAGAGCAGTGTGGTGTAGGTCGCGACGAGCTTGTTTTGCGCGGCACGGCGGAGCAGCGCCGAGTGGTCCGAATGAACGTATACAGGCCACGGCAGACCGACGACCTTGACGCGTTGCAGTAGGCCGCGATCAACCAAGCTGTCGGGGTGCGGTCGAGGGGCCCGGCGGGCATGGCGGAAGTAGTCGCCAATCCAGCGCGCAGGCGCCAGACCCATGGCCTTGACCGCCGCGAGCGTCCACTGTTCTGCCGCTTCCTCACGACTTGGCACATTGCTGTCGTCGAGTAGCCTCGGCGACAAGACGCGCTCGCGGACGTCGTAGACACGATGGAAGTTCTCGCGGCGCCTGACCATGATTTCGCCTGCTGTGAAGAGCGTCTCCAGTCGCAGCTTGTCCGGCTTCCAATCCCACCAACCGTTGCCTTTGCGGCCATCTTCATGTTCGAAGTCAGTTGCCCGCACGGGCCCGTGATCGCGAACATGCTCGACGAGTTCGGTGTGCGCGTGCGGCTCCGCAGCGAGCCGAGCAGCCGTGCGCTCGGAGCCCGCAGCTTCCAAATGCAGCATTTGTCGACGGTAGAGCGGATAGTCCTCTATTGGCAAGAAGCACGCGGCATGCGCCCAGTATTCAAAGAGCGCGCCGTCGGCGAGCAACTCGTCTAGCCACGCTGGTTCGTAGTGTCCGAGGCGACTCCAAAGCACGAAGTACGGGCTGCGCGCGACGACGCTGATGGTGTCAATTTGCAGCACGTTCATCGCGCGAATTGCGGACAGAACCCTTTGCTTCGTGGCGCGCGCTTTCGGTGGCGTCAGAAGGCCCATGGCTGCGAGCTGTAGGGCCCGTGCTTGAGCAATCGTGAGTTCTAAATCGTTTTTCACTTCGGTAGTCGCAGTGTGGTGTGCAGAGCACGGCGGGTCGTGCATTTTGCGGGAATGGGTCGCAATGCGGCGCATGCGAAGGTAAACCGCAGATGAGTTCTTACAATATCCGCTTACCTCACATTTTGCTTGCCTTCTATGTCCATCAAATCTGACCACTGGATTCGCCGAATGGCCGAATCACACAAGATGATTGAGCCATTTGTGCCCGATCAGGTGCGCTTTGTAGATGGTCAAAAAATTGTGTCGTACGGCACGTCGAGCTATGGCTACGACATCCGATGCGCCAACGAATTTAAGATTTTCACCAACATTAATTCGACGATTGTTGACCCGAAGGCGTTCGACGAAAAGTAGTTCGTGGATTTCAAGGGCGACGTCTGCATCATCCCACCGAACTCATTCGCCTTGGCGCGCACCGTCGAATATTTTCGAATCCCACGAAGCGTGTTGACGATTTGTGTGGGCAAGAGTACCTACGCGCGCTGCGGCATCATTGTGAACGTCACGCCATTTGAGCCGGAGTGGGAAGGTTACGTGACGCTAGAGTTTTCGAATACGACGCCGCTACCTGCGAAAATTTACGCGGGCGAAGGGTGTGCCCAGGTGCTCTTTTTCGAGAGTGACGAAGTCTGCGGCACCTCATACAAGGATCGCGGCGGCAAGTATCAAGGACAAAGCGGCGTCACGCTGCCAAAGACTTAACCCGTGGCGCGCGCCGACGCGAGGAGCGATGCGAGGACCGTCGGCGTGTTGCTTGCGGCTGGCAGCGGCCGGCGGTTTGATGCCAGTGCGGCCGGACGCAAACTCGAGGTGCTTCTCGATGGCGTTCCCGTAGCGGAGCGGTCGCTGACGATGCTTGCTGAGTGCGTGGATGCCGTTGTCGTCGCCGCGAGAAGTGCCGATTCGCCCGTCGCGCGGTTTGCATCGGCGAAGCGCGCCTTGGTGGTCGTGCCTTCGGATGCGGCGGACGGCATGGGACACAGCCTCGCTGCGGCGGCGCGATTCGTGCGAGATGCGTTTCCCGATGCGAAGAGCGTCGTTGTCGCACTAGCCGACATGCCTTGGATTCGGTCGTCGACCATTGCGACACTGGTTGAGACATCGGTGGCCGAGGACTGCATTGCGCAGCCGACGCACAACGGTCACGCGGGGCATCCAGTGGTCTTTCCGGCACGTTATCTGTCTGAGTTGTCGCTTTGTGCGGGTGACGCTGGCGCACGCTCAATTCTGCGGGCGAACGAGCAGAACCTTCACGTCGTCGCGGTCACCGATCCTGGCGTAGTGCGTGACATCGACGTGCCCGATGATTTGCCTGCGGGCAATTAGGTCTCGCTAGCTGCGAAGCCTAATGCGACATGGCGCCGACGTTGTCGAGCTGTAGTTGCCACCAGGGCGCAATCGCCTGTGCCTCAAGCGGTTTGGCGATGTAGTAGCCCTGAATTTCTTCGCAGCCGAGGTCGCGAATGATCGAAAGCTGTAGCGGTGTTTCCACGCCTTCAGCGATCACCCGCATGCCCAAGCTGTGCGCGATGGCAACGATGGCTTGTACGATGCCTCGGCGTGGTTTCTCGTCAATGTGTTGAATGAAGCTTCGGTCGATTTTGATGGTGTGAAACGGGAGTCGCGTTAAGTAGCTGAGGCTTGAGTAACCGGTTCCGAAGTCATCAAGCGTGAGCGTGACCCCCATGCGGCCCAGCGTGTCGAGCGTGTCGATCACGTGTTTCGGGTTGCCGACAAGCATCGATTCAGTGATTTCCAGATCGAGAAATTTCGCTGGGATTCCGGTGCGTTCAATCGTCTCATCGACCGAATTGAGCCAGTTTGGGTCTTGCAGTTGCGCTGCCGAGACGTTGACCGATATACGTGGATAAATGTCGCGTGTCTGCCAAAGTTTGAACTGTTCACAGGCGAGTTCAAGGGCGCGACGACCTAAGGGATTGATGAGCCCACTCTCCTCAGCCACGGGGATGAATTCCATGGGCTGAACCAAGCCCCGCGTTTGATGTCTCCAGCGCAACAGTGCCTCAAGCCCCGTTGGCGAGCCCGTAGCCGCGTCGACCTGCGGCTGAAACATCAAGAAGAATTCGTTGGCCGAAATGCCACGACGAATATCGCTTTCAAATTGCGAGCGATGCGCTTGCTGTTTACTTGAGCCGCCGGAGAAATGCTCAATGCGATTGCGACCGGACTTCTTGGCCGCGTACATCGCGGTGTCGGCGTTCTTGATGAGTTCGTTGGCATTGGTGCCGTCTTGTGGATAGATCGCGATGCCGACGGAGCCAGGCATGCTCGCATGCGTGCCACCGGCTTCGAATGGCTCGCGTAACGCATCCAGAATTCCCTCGGCCACCTTGAGCGCCACGTGCTCCGCGTGTTGAGTTTCCAGTCGCGAAATGAGCACTACAAATTCGTCACCACCAAAGCGCGCGACCAAATCGTCTTGACGTACAGCGTTACGAAGCCTTTGCGCAGCAGCGCGCAGCACCGTGTCACCGGCGTCGTGCCCCAAACTGTCGTTGAACGTCTTGAAGTAATCGAGGTCGACGAACAGGACTGCGACGCGGCTCTTGCTAACGCTTGCGGACTTAATGGCTTCCTCTAATTTCGACCGAAACATCAAACGATTCGGCAGCGCCGTCAGCGGGTCGGTTTGAGCAATGAGCACGGCGCGCTGAGTTGCACTTTGCAAATCTCGCGTACGCTCGCGTACCCGAGACTCCAACGTCTTTTGGTAGTTCGTGATCTGGCTTCGGCTGGCAGCCAACTGATGCGCCATTTCGTTGAAGGCACGCACTAAGTCACCGGCCGCACCGCGAGACGGAATCGGCACTTCCACGTGAAAATCGCCCTTGGAGAGCGCTCGCGTCGCCTCGGTGAGGGCCGTCAATGTGCCGCGTATTCGACGCTTGACCCACCACACGCTGATGACGGCGACGCTCACACCCGCAAGAAGCGCTACGCCATCAAGCAGAGTGAAGGAACTAAGCATTTCGTGGGTCGCGGTCGGAGCCGAAATGGCCGGCGACTACGCCACCGTGACCGGAATTTTTCCGATCCGGGCCTGCCACTCTTTGGGGCCGGTTTGGTGCACGCTCGTACCGGACGAATCAACGGCCACCGTGACCGGCATGTCTTGCACTTCGAACTCGTAGATGGCCTCCATGCCAAGGTCCGCAAAACCAACGACTTTGGAGCCCTTGATTGCCTTCGAAACCAAGTAGGCGGCGCCACCTACGGCCATCAGGTACGCCGCCTTGTGGTTCTTGATCGCCTCGATCGCCACCGGGCCGCGCTCTGCCTTGCCGATCATCGAGATGAGGCCGGTTTTCGAGAGCATCATCTCGGTGAATTTGTCCATGCGCGTCGCGGTCGTTGGGCCCGCCGGGCCGACGACTTCGTCGCGAACAGGATCGACTGGGCCGACGTAATAAATCACTCGATTGGTGAAATCGACGGGGAGTTTTTCGCCCTTCGCGAGCATGTCGGCGATGCGCTTATGCGCTGCGTCGCGACCTGTGAGCATTTTGCCGTTGAGCAGCAGTGTTTGTCCCGGTTTCCAGCTTTCAACTTCGGCCTTGGTCAGCGTGTCGAGGTTTACACGTGTGGAGAGCTTTACGTCCGGCGTCCATGCGACGTTGGGCCATGCGCTGAGCGACGGCGGTTCGCAATACGACGGACCGGAGCCATCAAGCACGAAGTGGGCGTGGCGAGTCGCAGCGCAGTTCGGGATCATCGCAACCGGTTTCGACGCCGCGTGCGTTGGGTACATCGCGATCTTAATGTCGAGTACCGTCGACAGTCCACCTAGGCCCTGCGCGCCGATGCCGAGTGCGTTAACCTTTTCGTACAACTCGATACGCAATTCTTCGGTCTTGTTTTGTGGGCCGCGCTTCAAGAGATCGAACATGTCGATCGGCTCCATGAGCACTTCCTTGGCCATGAGCATCGCCTTCTCCGCAGTGCCGCCCACGCCGATGCCGAGCATGCCTGGCGGGCACCAACCCGCGCCCATCGTCGGTACCGTTTTCAGCACCCAATCCACGAGCGAATCGCTCGGATTCAGCATCACAAATTTGGATTTGTTTTCGCTGCCGCCGCCCTTGGCTGCGACGTTGATGTCAATCGTGTTGCCGGGCACGAGTTCCATGTGCACGACAGCCGGCGTATTGTCTTTGGTGTTCTTGCGCTCGAACAAAGGATCGGCGACGACCGAGGCGCGCAGGCAATTGTCCGCGTCGTTGTAAGCGCGGCGCACGCCTTCGTTGACGGCGTCGGTGATGCTGCCCGAGAAGTTTTCAAAGCGCACGTCCATGCCGATCTTGAGGAACACGTTAACGATGCCGGTGTCTTGGCAAATCGGACGATGACCCTCCGCGCACATTTTCGAATTGGTGAGGATCTGCGCGATGGCGTCTTTCGCCGCTGGCGAAGCCTCGGCCTCGTAGGCGCGTGCGAGATGCTCGATGTAATCCTGTGGGTGGTAGTAGCTGATGAATTGCAGCGCAGCGGCAATGGATTCAACGAAATCGGCGTATTTGATAGTCGTGGGCATGGTGGGTGTCGTCAGGTCGGAAAGGCGGCGCAGGTTGGAACGTTGATGAATCGGAGGGCTAATGCGGCGCCGCTGGGGCAGGGGCCATCAGGCGGTCGGTCATCGCGATCGCCATGGCGGACAGCAGAAATACCACGTGAATGACTGTCTGGGCAATCAAGGTCTTTTCGCTGTACTGATCGGCGTTGATGAAGGTCTTTAATAAGTGAATTGAGGAGATGCCGATGATCGCGGTCGCCAGCTTGACTTTGAGAACCGACGCGTTGACGTGCGAGAGCCACTCGGGCTGATCGGGGTGATTCTCAAGGTCCATGCGTGACACGAATGTTTCGTAACCGCCGACGATCACCATGATGAGCAGATTCGAGATCATGACGACGTCGATGAGCCCAAGCACCAAGAGCATGATCAGCGTCTCGGTAAGTTTTCCCGGCACGGCGGGGCAAACCTGTGGCGGATTCATCGCCGCGCGGACGGTTGCGTCGCAGGGCTGCACGGCACTCGCGATCATCTTGACAGCATCGACTGAACCAAACGCCGCTTCGATCAAATGCACGAGTTCGACCCAAAAGTGGAACACGTACACCGCCTGCGCGACGATGAGGCCCAAGTACAACGGGAGTTGCAGCCAGCGACTTGCAAAGATGATCGACGGCAACGGGCGCAAGGCTCGTGTGCGCGCTTCGGTACTAAGCGAGGATTTCATAGGGGAGTCGATACGCAACGGTCCGGCGGAACTATCTTGTGTGGGGCAGTTTAGCACCCGTTCACAACTGTAAAGTCCTTGCGATGGCGCAAGGCTTGCCGTTGCAAAACTGGTGATACAACTTTTGTGTCATAACGGCAACAGATAAAGGTTTTTGGGCCAATTGGGCAAACTGTCGACTTACGAGAATATTTTCACGCAAAGACCGTGGCTACGCCCATAGCGCTAAAAAGCTATTACCTAGTCTTGTGTAAGACTCTCGTCAATCTGTCCCGCTAACGTCGCATCAGTTTCTCCCTGAAAGTCTGTTGGAGGCAGGGAGTGTTGAGCGCTAATCTGCTTTCGTTTCAGGAGGAGTCCCTTATGTCGTCATCTGCCATCGAATCGGTTCTTGTTGAGAATCGTGTGTTCCCGCCGTCGGCCGAGTTCACTGCCCAGGCCAACGTCAAACCCGCAGATTACGCGGCCATGTGTGCCAAGGCCGAGAAAGACTACTCCGGCTTCTGGGGCGACCTCGCGCGCGAAAACCTGATCTGGTCAAAACCGTTCACCAAGTCGCTTGACGACAGCAACGCGCCGTTCTTCAAATGGTTTGCTGACGGCGAATTGAACGCGTCGTACAACTGCCTTGATCGTCACCTCGGCACGCCGACCGAAAACAAAGTCGCGATCATTTTCGAAGCCGACGGCGGTCAAGTCACCAAGGTCACTTACCTTGAGCTCTACAAGCGCGTGTGCCGTTTTGCCAATGGTCTGAAATCGTTGGGCTACAAAAAGGGCGATCGCGCGATCATTTATTTGCCGATGTCCATCGAGGCGGTTGTCGCGATGCAGGCCTGTGCCCGTATCGGCATGACGCACTCGGTCGTGTTCGGTGGCTTCTCCGCGAAGAGCTTGCAAGAGCGCATCGTGGACGTAGGCGCGACGCTGGTGATCGCAGCCGACGAACAAATGCGCGGCGGCAAAGCGATCCCGCTGAAACCCGCGGTGGACGAAGCGTTTGCTATGGGTGGCTGCGAAGCCGTTCGTCACACTATCGTCTACAAGCGCACGGGCGGCAATGTCGCCGCCGGCGCCAAGGACATCGATTGGGCGAAAGTCGAAGCTGATCAAGCCGACACCTGCCCGGCCGAAATGGTCGGCGCCGAGCATCCGCTGTTTGTTCTCTACACCTCGGGTTCCACGGGTAAGCCGAAGGGCGTACAGCACTCGACTGGCGGCTACATGCTGCACGCGATGCTCACGATGAAATGGACGTTCGATATCAAACCGAACGACGTCTTCTGGTGCACAGCCGACGTGGGCTGGGTCACGGGCCACACCTATGTCACCTATGGCCCGTTGGCCGTTGGCGCGACCGAAATCATTTTCGAAGGCGTACCGACTTACCCCAACGCGGGTCGTTTCTGGGACATGATCCAGAAGCATAAGTGCACCGTGTTCTACACCGCGCCAACCGCGATTCGCTCGCTGATCAAAGCCGCCGACACGACCCCCGATTTCGCGCCAGGCAAATACGATTTGTCGTCGGTTCGCTTGCTCGGCTCCGTTGGCGAGCCGATCAACCCCGAAGCATGGATGTGGTACTACAAGAACATCGGCGGCGAGCGTTGCCCGATTGTCGATACGTTCTGGCAAACCGAAACCGGCGGCCACATGATCACCCCCCTACCTGGCGTTACGCCGCTCGTACCGGGCTCGTGCACGCTGCCGCTGCCGGGTATCACGACCGCCATCGTCGACGAATCGGGTGGTGACGTGCCGAACGGTCAAGGCGGCATCTTGGTGGTGAAGAAACCGTGGCCGTCCATGATCCGTACGATTTGGAACGACCCGGATCGCTTCAAGAAGTCATACTTCCCGGAAGAGCTCAAGGGCTACTACTTGGCCGGCGACGGCGCAGTGCGCGACGCCGTGAATGGCAACTTCCGTATCACGGGCCGTATCGACGACGTATTGAACGTTTCTGGTCACCGCCTTGGCACGATGGAAATTGAGTCAGCACTGGTGTCGAACCCGCTGGTGGCGGAAGCCGCTGTCGTAGGTCGCCCCGACGAGACGACCGGCGAAGCCGTGTCGGCCTTCGTGGTCCTCAAGGGCACGCGCCCAGCAGACGCTGCCGCCGCACAAAAGATCGCCAAGGAACTGCGCGACTGGGTGGGCAAAGAGATCGGGCCGATCGCGAAACCGAAAGATATTCGTTTCGGCGACAACCTCCCGAAAACCCGCTCCGGCAAGATCATGCGCCGCCTGCTGCGCTCGATCGCGAAGGGCGAAGAGATCACACAAGATATCTCGACGTTGGAAAATCCGGCGATTCTCGAACAACTTAAACAAAGTCTTTGATCGTTGCGCTAGCGTTGCCTGCCGGATTTCGGCGTAGGCTCACCTTTAGGTTAAGGCGCGCAAGCGCCGGCCGAAGCCAAAATCCGGCGATTCTCGAACAACTTAAACAAAGTCTGTAAGACTAAGGCTGGCTCCGCTCTAGCACCGCCCGCCGGTTCCGGCGGGTCGACAAACAAGGCGCTTTGGCGCCTTGTCTTTTTTTACGAAACCGCAAAACTCGGTTACTCTGCGGTTGCGAACATCTTTGTCACCAAAACACCGTGTGTCCACAACGGGAAAGCGTGACAAAGCGTTTCGCAAGAGGAGGAGCCCGATGAATGCCGATGCTGGCGATGCAGACGCCACGCTTGAACAGCGCAAAC
>JAKPSO010000481.1 GCA_029571495.1 Pseudomonadota bacterium | reverse complement strand
ATCGTGCCGTCGGCATTTTCTGTGTGCACAACGCCGCCCGTTTCGCGTAGGAAGTTGTCGGCAGCGTTGATCAACTCTTCCAAGTTTTCGACTCGATCCTGACCATCCTTCTCCGTTGCGTAATGCGCCTTGAGCGTACTCGCGTCAAGAAGATGACGAACGATTTCGGGCAACGCTTGGCCTTTCGTCGCAATGCGCATCGCTTCAACGAGGCCGATGAACTGCGCCATCGGCACCGCCGCGCGCCCGCCCGCGCCGCCGCTGCATGCCGCTTGCCACAGTGTCACGCCGGTGCCTGCGGCGACTTGCTGCAAGTTTTCGATCGATTTCGCGCCGATGCCGCGCGCCGGAAAATTCACCACACGCAAAAACGCGTTGTCGTCTTCCGGATTGTTGATCAACCGCAGGTACGCCATCGCGTGCTTGATCTCGGCGCGCTCAAAGAAACGCAGGCCGCCATACACGCGATAGGGAATTCGCGCGTTGAAGAGCCCATGCTCGAACACTCGCGACTGCGCGTTCGAGCGATACAAAATCGCGATCTCATCCAGCGGCACGCCATCGTTCATCGCCGCCTTCACGGTATCGATCACGAACGCCGCTTCTTCACCGTCGCTATAGCCCTGAAACACGCGAATCGGTTCGCCATGCCCTTGATCGGTCCACAGCTCTTTGCCCAGGCGACCGTTGTTGTTACGAATCAATGCGTTCGCGGCGTCGAGAATGCTGCCGTGGCTACGATAGTTCTGCTCAAGTTTGATGATCTTCGCAGGCGCAAAGTCATGCTCAAAGCGCTGCATGTTCGCAATTTTCGCGCCGCGAAATGCGTAGATGGAATTGTGTGTAACGACGTTGTTGGCGATGAAATTGTGGACGCCTTCGACATCTAGGTCGTACACGGTGCGCGCTTTGGTGCTTGTGCGCTCGACCGACACGACGGCCGAAAGCCCGTGCGAAGCGTCGACCATCATCATGCCGGGGCGCACGCTTGCGGCGGTGAGTACACGCAAGCCACTCTGCGCGATGCGTGCGCGCTCAACCAAGCGGCCGCCGACCACGCGCTTAATTGCCCGCGCCACCTTGATGGTTGCCGAAAAATCTGCGAAAGCCGATTCGTAGCGCCAACCCGACGCACCCGCTTTGGCGGGGCGCACGGATAGACCAAGCGCAGCAATCGCCTTAGCTTCCTCGGGGTCGGTGCCAAACGCGCTGACGCGGTGCAGCACCGTCTTGCCGCGATCATCGCCACAGAGGGTAACCACTACGCTTTTGCGATTGCTATTTCTTCCCTGTGGAACGTGGTGCGGCTCGTCCTCACGCAAGTGCATGTCGCGCATCAATCTACGCGCGGATTGCTCTGTATCGAGCGTGCTAAATACTTTCGCGATGAGCGCGCTGTCGTGAACCAAGCCGTTGCCACGCGCAGTGCCATTGTTAATCGTCGCGCTGCGTCGGGCGACAAAGGGCAAGGTCGGCAAACCGTATTTGAGCGAGAGCATCATCTCGCAGAGGCGTGCTTCATTCTCGTTTGAATACGTGCCCACGACCCATACCGCATCGGCATGTTCTTGCACACTTCGCTGCTTGAAACCAACCATTGGCTTCTTCTGTCCGCGCGTGTACGTCTGCGACGTGCCTAAGCGCCAACCTACGCCGTGCTTCTGCATTAGGTAGACGAAGTGCGCCTGCGGTGAGTGACCCAGCACGTAGTCCGCAAAATGCGAGTGCTCAGGCGTTGTTTCAATGATCGCGCCGCTGGCCAGCGTGATTTTGATGGTTTCCGTTTGCTTTGTAAGTTTGTGTGTTCGCAGAATTTTCGCTGTGCGAAATTTGTTAGATCCTACGCACGCCAGAATGTCATCGCCCTCACGCAGACGTTCAATAGGCTTCGTTTTGCCATCCGGCAGGGTGACGAGCGTACCCTTGACCACGCATTGATCGTCGTCCCCTACAGCAAGCACGGCGGTGTTTGGACCAGCGAGTAAGCGCAGCCACTTGTATTGCAGCGTATTGGTGTCTTGAAACTCGTCGACCAAGATGTGTCGAAAGCGTGCGTTGTAATGTTCGCGCAGCGCTTCGAATCTGCTGAGCACTTCGTAAGAACGTAGTAGCAATTCCGCAAAGTCGACGACACCCTCACGTTGGCAGGTGGCTTCGTAGAGCTGATACAACTCAACTTGTTTGCGCGAGTAGTCGTCGAACGCTTCGACGGCGTTCGGGCGCAAGCCTTCTTCTTTCGCGCTACCGATAAACCACGCTAATTGTTTGGCGGGGAATTTTTCGTCGTCGATGTTGTTTTGCTTCAGGATGCGCTTGATGAGCGAGAGCTGATCTTGCGTATCCATGATGGTAAAAGTTTGCGGCAGACCGGCCTCACGCCAATGCATGCGCAAGAAGCGATTGCAGAGACCGTGAAAGGTGCCGATCCACATCGCGCGCACGTTTACCGGCACCATCGAAGAGAGCCGCGTGAGCATCTCTTTGGCAGCCTTGTTGGTGAACGTTACCGCGAGCACGCCGGAAGGACTCACCTGTCCCGTCGAAAGGAGCCACGCTATGCGCGTCGTCAGCACACGCGTCTTGCCCGAGCCCGCGCCGGCGAGGATCAGCGCCGACGTGTGTGGAAGAGTGACCGCCGTGAGTTGCGGTTCGTTAAGGTTCGCGAGGAGCTTGGACGTCATCCCCTGATTTTAAAGACAGCACTGTTAGCCGCGCCGAAATATGCTTTGAAACGCGGCTACAGCGGCTCGCTTCACGCGGCGATTGATCACGCGACCGACGCGCCACGCCCAGCTGGCGCGGATCGCGCTCATCCAAGCATCTTTCCACGGCACGAACCAGTGATAGAAGCGAGCGAACCACGCGAGCTGCATGAGCGCGGGTTGAGTGAGCGTAAACAGCCGCGCCACAATCGCAGTGCCTACGATCTTAGCGACGAGAATAATCACGATGCCAAGGAGCTTTTGACCGTGACCGACCAGCCACAGTGCCAGGAGTTTTACGGGGAATAGCAGCGCGCTTGGAATAAGAAACACCACGAGCGCAGCCCACGGAGGCAGACGGCGGATGGCGTTCTCAGCCATCGCCCATATGCGACGCTTCGCGAGCCAGTCAAAAACGTGTGAAAGCGTCTCCCATCCCCACTCGTAGAACATGACGAGGAGCGCAATCGGCAGCTGCAGCAGGCGGAAGAGAAATCTAAGCATGGCGCGCAATGTAGCGCGGAATCGCAGTAAATGGTGCAGGAATCGCTGCCATGCGCCGCGCAACGGTTAGCGCCGATAGAATCGCGAATATGACGCTTGAATCCGAACCCCCCGCTGCCGCATCAGCCGCAACCATCGCAAACGCCGCGCCCGCCATGACCGCTGCACCCAGCACTGAACTTTCCGCGTTTATCCCGTCGTTTCGCGGATCGGCGCCTTACATTCATGCGTTTCGCGGCAAAACCTTTGTCGTCGCTTTCGGCGGCGAGGTTGTCGCCGACGACACGTTTCCGAATTTCATCGCCGACTTAAATTTGCTGGCGAGCCTTGGCATTCGCCTGGTGTTGGTGCATGGCGCGCGGCCGCAAGTGGAAAAGCTCTTAGAGCAGCGCGGTATGGAGAGTCACTACCACCGCGGCATTCGCGTCACCGACGAATCGCAGCTTGGTAGCGTGATTGGCGCGAGTGCGCGTGCGCGTGCGCGCATCGAGGCCGCGCTGTCAATGGCACCGCGCACAGCGGCGGTCACGCCCATTCACAACCGCGTAACCGGCGGTAACTTCGTCGTCGCGAAGCCGATTGGCGTTGTCGATGGCGTCGACATGAAATACAGCGGCGAGGTGCGCCGCATTGACGCGCAGGCGATCAATGACTGCTTGAAAGATGGCGATATTGTTTTGATGTCCACACTTGGATACTCAACGTCAGGCGACACATTCAACCTCACCGTCGAAGAGGTCGCGACTCAAACGGCCATCGCGCTTAAAGCGTCAAAGCTCATTTTTCTGCTCGACACCCCCGGCGTGCTGGACGCCGACGGCGCGGTGATTTCCACGCTCTACACGCGTGAGGCAGCCGACATCGCAAATAAAGCCCCACAGGCGTCCGACGTCCAGTTCTTCTTGTCCGCTGCCGTGCGGGCGTGTCAGAAAGGCGTGGCGCGCGCACACTTGATCGGTCGCAAGCTAGACGGCGCGATTTTGCAAGAGCTTTTCACGCGCGACGGCATCGGCACCATGATCTCTGTCGACAGCCTCGACAATTTGCGCCCTGCGAAAATTGAGGACGTCGGCGCGCTTCTTTCGATCATCGAACCGCTTGAGCGTCAGGGAATTTTGGTGGCGCGCCCACGTGCATTGATTGAGCGCGAAGTTGAACGCTTCTTCCTGGCTGAACACGATGGGCAGATCATTGGCTGCGCCGCGCTCTATCCGTTCCCTGAGGCGAACAAGGCCGAGCTCGCGTGTCTCGCTGTAAGCCCTGATTACCGTCGCGAAGGCTATGGCGAACGTCTGATGACGGCCGTGCAAAAGGCCGCGAAAGAGCAGGGCATCAACACGCTCTTCGTGCTCACGACGCGCACTGCAGCGTGGTTCTTGGAGCGCGGTTTCACGCCCGCCAAGATCACCGATTTGCCTGAGAAGAAACAAGCGCTTTACAACTTCGAGCGCGCGTCACAGGTTTACGTCAAACAAATTTGACGTCGTTATTTTTTGGAGAACAGACATGGCACGCACCGTTCAATGCATCAAACTGGGCCGCGAAGCCGAAGGCTTGGACTTTCCGCCTTATCCCGGTGACTTGGGTAAGCGCATTTTCGAAAACGTGAGCAAAGAGGCGTGGGCCTCGTGGCTCAAACATCAAACCATGCTCATCAACGAGAATCGTCTCGGCCTCGCCGACCCGCGCGCGCGCAAGTATCTGGCAGAGCAGATGGACAAGTACTTCTTCTCCGGTGGCGCGGAAACGGCGAGCGGCTACGTGCCGCCAGCGCCATAACAGTCGGCGCGACACCCGTCGTGCTCTCCCCTGCGTCGCGTTGACTCAAAAGATTCCAGCATGAATGCCATCTCTCGGTTCCCAGTTCCTGAGCTCGCGAACATTCCCGACGACATTCGCTCGCGCATGCTCGAAGTGCAGGCGAAGGCGGGTTTCATTCCGAATGTGTTCTTCGCGCTCGCGCATCGTCCCGACGAATGCCGTGCGTTTTTCGCGTATCACGACGCGCTGATGTTGAAGGACACGGCCGCTCTGTCCAAATCAGACCGCGAGATGATCGTCGTGACCACGAGCGGCGCGAATGATTGTCTGTATTGCGTTGTGGCGCACGGCGCGATCTTGCGTGTCTACACAAAGAATCCGCGCATCGCCGATCAAGTGGCGATCAACCATCGCAAGGCGGAAATCACAGCAGCGCAACGGGCGATGCTCGATTTCGCATTGAAAATTTGTCTGCATTCGAACGCAGTTGACGAGGCAGATTTCGCTGCGCTGCGCGTGCATGGTTTCGCTGACGATGACATTTGGGACATCGGGGCGATCACCGCGTTTTTCGGCATGAGTAATCGCTTGGCAAATATGAGCAGCATGCAGCCGAACCACGAGTTTTATTTGATGGGCCGCGTGCCGCGGACGAAGTAGTCGCTCATATTTTCAGTCAGCGAACGACACATTCAACGCGTTGACAAACCTTCCATCTCACCAATCCTTCCCCATGAAAAAGCAATTTGCTCTCCTCGCGCTCACCGCTTCGCTCTTCGGCGCAACCGCTTTCGCGGCTGATTACAAGGTCGGCAACATCAGCGTGGATCACGTCTGGGCGCGCGCGACACCTGCCGCGGTCAAAAATGGCGCTGCGTTCATGACGCTGTCGAATAGCGGCGCCGCCGACAAGCTCCTGAGCGTGACCGGAAACGTGTCAAAAGAGATCCAAATTCACTCAATGGTGTCCGAGGCGGGCATGATGCGCATGCGTGAGGTCAAATCGCTCGAGGTGCCAGCTAGCGGCAAGGTAGAACTTAAGCCGGGCGGCTATCACGTCATGCTTATGGGCTTGCCGGACGGCTTGAAAGACGGCACCAAGTTTCCTTTGACGCTCAAGTTTGAAAAGGCGGGCGAGGTGACGGTGCAAGTGTCAGTCGAAAAAGCCGGAATGGACCACTCCGAGCATAAGCATTGAGTGCCGCGCAGATGAATGTGCGTACAAAGGGTCCTCTTATAGAGACGCTCAACGCGTTGGTGACGCTGGCGGCACTTCTCGTGCTCGCCGCATGCAACAACGGTAGGCCCGCGGCGAACTTCGCAGCCACCGACATCACCGGTGCGGCGTTTGGTAAATCGTTGGAACTCAACGATTCAGCGACGCAACAACCGCGCACGTTGGAGAGCTTCAAAGGCAAAGTCACCGTGCTATTTTTCGGGTACATGTTTTGTCCGGACTACTGTCCAACGACGATGACTACGCTGAACGCAGCGCTAGCCAAAATGAAGCCGGAAGATGCCGCGCGCGTGCAAGTCGTGTTCGTCACGGTTGACCCGAAACGCGATCAACCGAAAGCGCTCACCGATTACGTGCGGGCCTTCAACCCGACATTCGCGGCGCTGTACGGCACCGACGCGCAAACGACTGCCGCCGCCAAAGAGTTCAAGATCATCTATCAAAAGGCGCAGGTGAAAGACGAAAACACCTACGTCATGGATCACTCCACGCAGATGTACGCGTTCGACGCCGCCGGACGCATCCGTTTGATGATCCGGCACGAGGCGGGAGCCGAAGCGATTGCAGCGGACCTCACTACGTTGCTGAAGTAATACAGCTTTTACGCGCTATCGGCTGCCGTACGGTCGTTACAGGCAGTTTTGACCTATTGTCGATGTGTCTGTTTTTTCCTATGAAACGACCGTCAGGCGGTCGTTATGGGTAAAAAGTTGTACCTGCGCTTTAGCGGTTGTATCGCGCGTGGCACGTGCATTGGCCAGCGCGGCTTTCCGTGCACAATACGAACGTGAATTCCACCAACACGCCTGCCAACCAAACCCCAACCGAATTGGTTCGCCGAGCCTCCAGCGGTGATGGTGAAGCGATGCGCGAAGTTTTCTCGCGGCTCTACCCGGACATCAAACGAATGGCGCGCTCGCGGCTCGCGTTAGTGGGAGGCGTGACTGGGCTTAACGCGACGGCGCTGGTGCACGAAGGCTTCATGCGTATGGCCGAGCGCGAGGGACTGCAAGGTTCGTCGCGCGTGCAATTTTTCGCTTACGTCGGCAAAGTGCTGCGCTCCATCGTGATTGATTTTGTCCGCGAACGCGACGCCGAAAAGCGCGGCGGTGGTGTCACACTGCTAACGCTCTCACACGTTGGTGCCGCGCCGGTTCCGTGGCTCGACAATGCCGATCTCGCGCACCTTGACGTTGCAATGCAAGACTTGAAAACACTGGACGAACGCATGTACCAAATCGTCGAGATGCATTTGTTCTCTGGGCTGACTTGCGCCGAAATCGCCACCGAACTTGGCGTGACCGAACGCACTATCAATCGCGAAATCGCGAAGGCGCGGGTGCTGTTGTCCCAGGCGCTCGGCACCGCAGCGCCGGACGCGGCATAAGCGCACTGCGCTATGTCGGGCTTCACCGTTTTTTGCGTCTTTGGATGAATGAGTACCCCGTTTAAGGTTCGCCCCGCTGCATGGGGACGTGTTTCTGCGCTATTGGACGAAGCCTACGAACTTGACGCTGCCGCGCGTATCGAATTCATTGCACGCATCAAAGCGTCCGACGCCGAGCTGGGCGCTGAGATCGACCGCTTTTTCTCGGCGGACGCGACGAGCGTTGGCGCCGATCCAGTAGCGGCCGCGCAGCCCGGTGCCTCGGGCGTACCTTTTGCGACGTTGTTGGGGGAAGTGCTGGCGCACGAGGGCGAAGACGGCGGACCCGTCGATGCCACGGGCAGCCGCTTCGGTGCTTGGACGCTCACGGCGAAAATTGGCAGCGGCGGCAT
>JAKPSO010000473.1 GCA_029571495.1 Pseudomonadota bacterium | reverse complement strand
CGCAGCACGTCTCGCAACGTCTCGATTCGTGACCTGATGTTGAAAGTGCGGGAAGCAGTGCAGACTAGGGTGGGTGTAGTTCGAGTAGGTGCCCGACAAACGCCCGTGGTCAAAGTCAAGGGCGACGTGATGGCGGCGAGTTTCGACTTCGTAAACAGACGGTCGCTTTTTGGAGAAGAGGTAGTCAGCGCCAATGGCCCCGCAGTCGCTGCAATTCCCGCTGCGGCCACTACCGGGGGAAGGGATGTTGGAGATCCCGGCGAACAGGATGCTGCTGCCGATGAGCGAACGTTCTGGTTAGGAATCGAAAGAGCCAAAGAAAAGCAACCCTTCATGCGCTATCTCGCCAAGTACCCTCAGGGAAAGTTCAGCGAAACAGCTTTGGAACGTGTTGGTCGCACCACAACGACTAAAGAAGGTTGTCTAATGGCCGGCGGGGGAGGTAATGTTGGCGGTTGGGTTGCGAGCTGGAGTGGGGCGTGCGTTGGCGGCATCGCGCAAGGTCAAGGTACCCTGACAGGTTCACACGCTGATCGCGGGCAGTTCACATGGCGAGGCACCCTAGATTTCGGTGTTCGGGTCGGAGTGTGGACCTTAGATTATCGGGAGTCGAAGGCCTATCGAGACACGGTGGTCACGTCATCTTCGGATACGCCGGCTTCGCGTACCATTGCTTATGATCGGACCGGCGATGTCATGGCGCAACAGTCGATTGTCTTTAAGAGCGGTGCGACATACGAGGGCGACACGAACGCGGCGGCAACGAATCCGCAGGGGTCACCCCACGGATACGGTGTCATGAAATTCCCGGACGGTGCCAGGTTCGCGGGTGATTGGGTAGCAGGTCGCAAAAGCGGCCGCGGATCTTTAACTTATCGCGATGGATCTCGGTATGAGGGTGGATGGAGCGTCGACAAACCGCACGGTTATGGCAGGTACTTCGACGCCTCTGGTCGCTTGAAGTATGCGGGTCCGCACATCGACGGCAAAGCGACCGGACCCAACGAAGTGAGGTAGGCGCAAGGTGCGGGAGGAACGGCAACTGCGCGGCTGTTGTACGACGCATCACGCGACGGAAATAACCTTTGATCTTGCATAGAATTGAGTTTTGTCGCGCCGCATTTACGATGACCGTACCACGAGTCTGCTTCGTTGCAAGTATCTGTTTTTTTGCTTGCTTTTGTTGTGCCACACAGGCTCAAATTCGCGTCGCACTCGTGATTGGCAATGCCACGTATGATCAAGAGTCGACCCTGCGCAACCCCGTGAATGATGCGCTATTGATTCGCGCCACACTCAAAGAGAAGCTCGGCTTCGACGAAGTTTTTCTGGCGACCAACGTCGGCCGAGTGGCACTGATGCGTGAGGTCGCGCGATTCCGCGCTGCTGCCAAAGGCGCTCACACTGCGCTGATTTATTACTCTGGACACGGCATGATCAATAGTCGTCGACAGAACTACGTTCTTCCCGTGGATATGCCAATGCTTGCCGCCAATGCTGCGGCGGATCCCGATACTGAGCTGAAGACACACGCCGTCGCGGAAGACGAGCTTGTCGAAGCGGTTGAAGGCGCGAGCGATGTCCAGCTCGTAGTGATCGACGCTTGCCGCGACAACGGGTTTCTCCCGGGCCGTAGTGGTAGCAAGGGCTTG